>JBHIWP010000060.1:0-20830 GCA_041987425.1 Promineifilaceae bacterium (SeqCode)
GCTACCAATCCGCTGCTCCTCACCATACTGGCTTTAATGAAGCGGCAGGGAGTGACCCTGCCCGAACGACGAGTCGAGCTGTACGACAAGTATATTGAAACATTGATTCGGCATTGGAATCTGGCGCGGGCGCTGAATCCACGCAGCGCCCGTGAAGTTGATTACGGAACGAGAGTTCGTGTGCTGGCGGCGCTGGCGCTGTGGATGCATCAGAATAATTCGGGCATCAGCCTGGCCCCGCAAGAGGTTCTAAAGCGCCAACTGGCGGCCATTTACCAGCAGCGGGGCGCAGCCGACCCAGAGCGTAGTGCTCAGCAGCTACTGATAGATGCCAGGGAGTATGCTGGATTGTTAGTGGAGCGTGGCCAACGTGCTTATGGGTATATACATCTAACTTTCCAGGAATATTTGGCGGCTATCGGTATTGTCCAGCAGGAAGACGAAGACTTGCAGCCGGTGGTCGATTTATTGGTGGGGCACGTGGGGGATGACAACTGGTATGAGGTGGCCTTGCTGGCCATTGCCTACGTGGGCATTATTCAGCAGCGGGAAAAGCCGGCGAGCCGTATTTTGCGCCAGTTAATTGACGCGGCGCCAGGAGAACCAGGAGAAGCGATTCTGCTCGCCGGACAGTCCGTTGTGGAGATGTCTCCCGGTGGCGTGACGCCCCAATTTAGAGAAGAGATGGCCGCTGAGCTGTTGCATACCATGCAATCAAACGCGGTATCTATGTCCTGGCGAGCCCAGGCCGGTAGAACGTTGGGTCAGATGGTACTGGCCGATGGCACTCCACTGGATGCCCGGCCAGGCGTTAGCTATGTCGTCCGTCCAGAGCTGAAGATACCAGATATTGCCTGGGGTGGCATCGTACCGGCGGGGATTTATAAGGTCGGGAATAAACAGGACCAGGAAGTCCCAATTAAGAGGCCGTATCAGCTAGCCCGTTACCCGGTGACATACGTCCAGTTCAATTGTTTTGTGACGGCACCTGACTTTGCCGATCCACGTTGGTGGGCCGACATGCCGCTTCAGGAGGAAGCTTACGGCACGGTTTATATGCTGCGTGAACTAAGCGAGCAAGGCTTTCCTTATGGAAATCACCCGCGGGATATGGTGAGTTGGTATCAGGCCATGGCATTCTGCCGTTGGCTGAGTGATAAGTTGGGGGAAGAGATTGATCTGCCCCATGAGTATGAATGGGAAGTGGCAGCTCGCTATCCAGACGGCCGTACCTACCCGTGGGGCAACACCTTTGACGAAACCAAAGCCAATACGAGCGAGAGTGGGTTAAAACAGACAACGGCCGTGGGGCTGTACCCGGACGGCCGTAACCCGGCGCTGGACCTGTATGACCTGAACGGCAACGTATGGGAATGGTGTCGCAATAAGTATGAAAATCCTGATGATACCAGCATAGACAATAGTGGCGATGCGCGCACCTTGCGCGGCGGGTCTTCGTACAACGATCGGGACTTCGCTCGCGCGGCTTTCCGTAGCCTCATTCGTCCAGCTGTCCGCTACTACGACGTCGGGTTTCGGGTGGTGGTTCGCCGTCCCCCATCTCATTGATCGCTGATCGCTGTCCGGCCTGCGAGCGGTAGCGGAGCAGGCCGCCTGTGCGACAGCACAGGCATGCTGTGATTCTGGTAACCAAATAGAGCCGCGTTCAGCCGCTTGTTCTGTGTAAATTTGGTAATAAAATAACAATTGATGCTTTGTTTATTTCGCCGCTGATTAACTAGTGTATATAGCTCTTAGCATAAGTAAAATGCAAATCCTATGAACATACTGACAGCCATTCAACCGGTAGATAATTTTGAAGCGATTCTGGCCAAACGGGAGCTGGCAGAAACGACGCGTTATCGCTATGGCCGGGAAATTGAGCTGGCGCGGAAGGCTGGGGTGAATCTGCTGGATGCTACGGCCGTTGCCAACTATGCAGCTGATTTACCTAGTAGTCGGAAAATGTTTCTGAGTGCGGCCGTGGGGCTGCTGGCTGATGCGCTGAGCCAGGCGGCCAAAGCCCAGGCAACGCCAGAAAATGTGGCTGAGATGCAGGCGGTGCTGTGGCGGGCCGAGGCGCTGAAGGGCAGCATCCGGGTGCAGGGGACCAAAGGACAGCAAGCTCATACCTGGCTGAATCTGGGTGAAGTGCGGGCGCTGCTTAACACATTGACCGATGTTTCAACCGTAAAGGGCATGAGGGACAGGGTGGTCTTTGGCTTGCTGCTTGGCGCAGGTTTGCGCCGTGAAGAATTAGCCAGACTTACCTGGGAGAATCTGGTGGATCAGGGCGACCGCATGGTGTTGAGTATCATGGGCAAGGGTAAGAAACGGCGGGTAATTCCTCTCCACGTCAAATTGGTGGCGTTGCTGGACCAATGGACCGATGTCGTGGGACGTGACGGTTATATTGCCCGTTCGGTGACGAAGGGAGGTGAGGTGGGGGAAAGCATCTCTGGTCAGGCGATTCTGGATATTGTCAGTGCGTATGGCCGGGAGCTGGGTAAAGAGAAATTACGGCCGCATGATCTACGGCGTACCTATGCCCGCATCGGCTATGACGCCGGAATTGATATTGGCCAGATTAGCAAACTGCTGGGCCATGCCAGTATTGCTACCACGCAGCGATATCTGGGCCTGCAAATTGATTTGAAGAAGACGGTGAGCGACTTTGTGCCGTTCTAGCAACAAAGACGGTTTTTGCCCAGGCAAGGCAAAAAGAAGAGGGTATGAGCGTCTAAATTATCGATACGGCCTTTCGTCACGAATAACAGGCAAAAAAAGAGCCGCCAGGAGGGAGGCAGCTCTTAGAGCGGATACGTCTATGGCATTGGCGAGGGGGGAGCAAGCTAGGCTTGCAGACGTCCCTTACACTGTCTGGTTGTTCCAGTCGCGTTTCTCTCGTGCCAGTTTGGGGGAGGAGTTCTTTAATACCAAACCAGCCAGCGCACAATCATTTTAACCAGCTTTGCTTTACAGTCAACCTTGCAAAATTGTTTGTCGTGGGGAACGGCCGTCGAACGGTGCATTTATTTTTTATCTAGGGCGTGTTGACATTTCAACGTAGCCAAATCAAAGAACTGACAAATTGCAGAAATCCAAGAAAACGGCCTGCAAGCTTGTCATAGCGGGAAAATACACGACGAAAATGCTTGATTTTATTGATGAAACATTCCACCAAATGCCGCTCTCGGTACCACCAACGGTCATAAGGGCGCTCAGCAAGCGCTCCCTTCGCGCGTTGGTGTGGTGGAATGACCGGTTCCATCTCTTGGGCCGTTACACAGTCGTAAAACGCTTGGGCAGCATACCCCCGGTCGGCGATCAACCGCTCGAAAGTGAACCCTTCGACAAGCGGGATGGCTGCCATCAGGTCTGCTGTTTGTCCCGCTGTCAGCGACAAGCGCAGCGGGTTGCCCAAGCCGTCGACCGTGACATGGATTTTGGTACTGAAGCCACCGCGACTACGCCCCAGCGCTTGCGCTTCCTGACCGCCCGTTTTTTTGGGCGCCGGCGGCGCAAGGATGGGCACGGACAATGGTGGAATCAATTATGCCATTCTCCATATCTGGATCATCGACGAAGTGCTGGAGCATCCGTTCCCAAACGCCTTGGTCACACCAGCGGGCAAACCGCTTGTACACCGTGTTCCATTTCCCGTATTCGGTTGGTAAAAGCCGCCATTGGGCACCGCTCCGGCTTACCCAGAGCACGCCTTCAACGAAACGGCGGCAGTCAGCCTCGTTGCCGACATAGGCATGTGGGTCGCTTTTTAAAAACGCCTGCATTTTTGTCCATTGTTCATCACTGAGTCTCACCGTTGACATGAGACCAGTTTACTATCTTTTTTGAAATGTCAACAGAACCTAGTATTACCCCAAAAGCAACAAACTAATTAGAATACGATTGAAATGATTCGATATACTTCTCCATTGACTGTAACTGTAATTACATCTCTAATACCTTGTATCGCGCCAGGAATAAACAGCGTTAACGTTGAGCGTTCTGTAATAGAGTATGTGATGCTGTCAGAATAACCATCGGTTCCCACTATGGAAATTGTAACTTCAGTAGGTTCTAATCCGCTACAGGGAAAAACGGTTGCAAACGCAGTGTAACCTTCTTCGGGTGCAGGGTCTTCTGCTACAGTGTAAAATTCTTCAATTGATGGTTCCCCCGTCAAGTCTAATGTCAAAATAGACGAGAAGGGACCTGTTGAAGGAAATGATAGCTTGCTTCCTTCTACCCAACCTCCAAGTGGGCCTTGTTCTGGATCAAAAACCTGGGGTTGCAATGTAATTGTTCCACTTGGTTGCTCGAGGTTAATAATCGCTTCACAGATTAAATCGTCGATCGAGGGGGCTCCAGGAACAGGCTCAGCTCCTAACGTCTCGCAATAAATTATTGCTGCAGTAAGACCCTTTATGCATCCTGCTAATATTGCCACACCTTCGCCAGTCGGTCCGCCAGCAACTAAATCGATACCTGCGGCGATCGCACCGCAGACATAAGTAACTTGAGCAGTAGTCCAACCAGTCATGGCCGTACAGGTTAACCCAAACATATTAACGACGCTCGAGCAAATATCGCCAATTGGAGAATCGTTGTCTGGTTCATAAACAGGTATTTCAGCTTGGTAGATTCCTGAACCAATCTGGGTAGCAAGGAAGTTTGCTGTACCAAGCTCCTCACTTTCATAGCGCACAAGTACGGGGTTATCTGCATTAGCTGCTTGCCCACATCTTGTTAAGGAGATGGTTGCGAACCCAGTATCTGTTGCGACAGAGGGGCTCTCAATGTCTTCAAAGTTTGGGGTAGTTGTTATGGTTCCCTTATTTACTCCATCTTCGCATGGCTCACGCTCAATAAGTGAAGCGTCATCAACTTTGGCAGGACTAGATGTAGAAAATGGATCCTCTAAATTCACTGGCAAACTGACTTGATACTTGCCATTGGAAGTGGTAGCTGTAATTCGAATGTTAGTATCATCAATCCAGGTAATTATAAATTTCGATCCGTTATCAGCAATAATTTCTCTTGGTCGTTCATTCTCCATCGTTATGGAAACAGGAGTATCATCTCCCTCTTTTAAAACAGATATCGAATCAAGACTTGACGGAACACCAGCCTCTGTGCGGCTTCCAAAATAATCAACTGTATATCCATCGGAGCGAATGGCGCGCATCAAAAGAGGATTTTGTGAGAGAGGAGGCATTTGATACTCGGCAGTGAAAGCTATGTAATCATTCATCACCACGGGCAAATTTACCGTGTAAGCATCAGGCTCCCCTTGAAGATTTAACGACGCAGCTTGGTCTAAAGAGCTTTTTGTAAGAATTACTAAGGTAACAAAGCACGTACATAACATTACAAATTGAACAACGCCTCTACTTCTAAATATTGAGAACATTTTTCCCTCCAAATTATGTTATTCAATAGAATTTTAGAAACAGCGATATAAGCGTTAAACGTTAGGGGGCTAACCTAACTAATCAACTGGCACTTACTGTGGCTTAATGTAGCTTTCGAAAAATCAGATCTTTTGATTAAAAGATTTGTTGCAAAAAAGCTAAGATGATAGATAGACTAAGCAATGGGCGCGAAAGACAAAAACCAAACTAAAATGAGGTAGATATATTTTCTATGACAAGGCACTGGTAATTTACATCGACGAATGCAACTTATTTAGACATAATACCAAATAATGAGTTTCGTGACAATAGGCATTGTATTAATGGGAAGGGTTTTTCAGTGTTTGAAAAAGTGCCTAAAAGCTAACGGCTGAGTTGGCAAGCAATAGACCAATCAAAAATTCGACGCGCTTCAGGCAAATTGGCATAGCCTAACTTTTGCGTCAAACCAATAACAAAATTGTTAATTGTGGCCATCACTGCAGGCATCTTGGGCAACGAAAAGCGGGTGGCATCCTCCTGAAGGGTCTTGTCCCGACGATAGTGCAAGCCATTCTCAATGCCCCAATAGGCCCGGCTCCAGTCCAGTAATTGCCTGGCCGAGGCTCTTTGTGGGGTGCAACTAGTCAACCCATAAACCACCTCTGTCGTTGTCTTCTGGCTTTTAATATGCCTGACCTGCCGCACCAACTTGAATAGTTGCTCAACCCCCGGCCAATCTAGAAAGCAATCTGTATCCTGTATCACCGTCATGTGCCGCAGTTCAATACGTCCATGCCCCTTGTCAATCGTTTGCGCTTCCCAACGAGGTAATTCAGGTATGTGCCAACCTGCGGCCACACGAGGTGGCTGAAAGAATTGCTCAATATCAGCGCGTAAGGTGGATTGATTCTCTTTCGCTGTCCAGAGATAGTCGCCACCTTTGGCCAAAATCTCCACCGACAATTTGCGTTGGGTTTGCATCGCATCAGCACACACCACCCGATTTTTAAGCGATACTTGCGCTAACACGCCAACCGCAGCGCTGATTTCGTTCTCTTTAACGCCGACTGCCACCTGGCCTAACACGACGCCTTCCTCTGGCAGATAAACGGCCAGTAAATGAACCCCTTGTGTCGCTCCTTTGGCGATGGTGCCACACAACGTTTTGCCATCCATCACCACCAGTTCGCTCTCCTGTCCGCCATAGGTTTCATGCAGATAGCTTCTGAACAGTTCGGCCAACCTGGCTTCATCAACCACTTCCTCTAATATCGTGCGATACGTGTTGAGGCAGGGTGTTCGCTGATGGTGACTATCCCATAGGGGCAACAAAGCTGCTTGCCGCTCTCTGACCCACCTGGCGATGGCACTCGGCTTGTCACAGCCCGCCAGTTTGGCCATCAAGATATAACTTAGTATCAAGGGCAAGGGATAAATCTTGCCACGCTTGCTGCGCGTATCGGGCAGTTGACTCAAATAGCGTTGTAAATGAGCAATATTGAAGGCAATAACCTGATTTCCATAAGCTTCTAGGGTAATATTTATCATGAAGCACCTCTTGGTTTGGTTTTGTGATAATTACCAATTTAACCAATTGGTGCTTTTTTATGCATTTTCCTTTTACTGAAAAACCCTGGATTACAAATGCCTGCCAGACTTTTGTAATCTCCCATGTTGATTTTTAACGCATCCGGCGGCTGAGGCTGCCGTTGCGGGTGCCCATAAACATGGTGGCGGGCAGGTTGAAGCCGTAGTTTCGCAGGCGCTCTTCGCAGTTTGGCCGCATGCCCCCGGGGACAAAATCGCCTTGCACTTTGCCATCTTCGGTTTCGCCCTGCTCATCAAACTTGAAGATGTCTTGCATGACGACCACTTCACCTTCCATGCCGGTGATCTCAGTGATGTTGGTGACTTTACGGCTGCCGTCGCGCAGGCGGGCCTGCTGCACAATCAGGTCTACGGCCGAAACGATCTGCTTGCGCACCACAGAAAGGGGCAGGTCCATCCCCGCCATGAGCACCAGCGTTTCCAGACGAGAGATGGTGTCGCGGGGGTTGTTGGCGTGAATGGTGGTCAGGCTACCATCGTGGCCGGTGTTCATCGCTTGCAGCATATCCAGCGCTTCACCGCCGCGGCATTCGCCCACCACAATGCGCTCTGGCCGCATACGCAGCGAGTTAATTACCAGATCGCGAATGGTCACTTCGCTGTCGCCAGCTTTGGACGGCTTTTTGGTTTCCAGGCGAACGACGTGCCGCTGCAGCAGGCTCAATTCGGCCGCATCTTCAATGGTCACAATGCGGTCTCCATCGGGGATAAAGCTGGAGAGGACGTTAAGCAGCGTGGTTTTACCAGAGCCAGTTCCACCAGCAACCACAATGTTGAGCTTGGCTTTTACACAGGCTTCCAAAAACTTAGCCATGTCCTCATTCATACTGCCAAAGTTGATCAGATCCTGAATGCCGAACGGGTTGCGCGAAAATTTACGAATAGTAATGTTGGGTCCGTCGATGGCGCAGGGAGAGACGACCGCATTGACGCGGGAGCCATCGGGCAGGCGGGCGTCCACCAATGGAGAATCTTTGCCTACGTACCTTCCCAATGGCTCAATAATTTTGCGGATGACGCGCTCTACGTGGGCATCGTCGACAAAAGTGATGCCAGATTCGGTCAACCGCCCTTTCTTTTCGATGTAAATCAGGTCGGCTCGGTTCACCATTACCTCAGTGACGGTTTCGTCGCTAAGGATGCGCTCCAGCGGCCCAAAGGGTAGTCGCCGTCCAGGATGGCGCGCTCTGGATTCAGTCCTTCATCGATTATCATTGTCCCCAAGCCGTGCGGGTGATTGATTTTGCCCATGCCCAAGGGTATGTACCCACCATCGGGCAGGCTATTCACGGTCCAGAGACAGACGCTTTCCGGGAATGGTATGCCCGGCTGTCCAAGCAGTTAGGCTGTCAACCATCCCAACGGACCGTCAATGAACTGCGGCTGCTGCAGCGCCAGCATCCTGACCATTCCGAGGCAGCCGCCATTGAACAGGCCATTCGCTATCTGCAGAGACGATTGCCGATGATTGATTATCCCTATTTTCGCCAGCAGCAAATCCCAATTGGCTCAGGGAATGTTGAAAGTGGGCACAAGGTTGTCATGCAGCGCCGCATGAAACAGGCAGGCATGCGCTGGGCCGAGGAAAATCTCAATCCGATGCTAGCCTTGCGCATGGCGTTGTGTAACGGAACCTGGCAAACAAGCTGGCAAGCGATTGTGGCAAAGGTGCGCCAGGAGAGATACCCAAACCGTACCCCACAAAAAACACCAAACCGAGACGCTTTAGAGTCGTCTGTCGTGACGGAAGCGGATTGTCAACGTATGATGACCTTAGCCAAACGTATTGCTAAAAAGAAAAGGCGACCTTGGCAAGATAGCCGTCGGCTGTTTCCCCACCGGCCCAATCTTATACACAGAAATTAACCGCACCCTGTATTAATTAAGTACCTGTCACGAATTAATAAGACACCATCACCCCATCCCCCAGCATGTAGATGCGCTCCATGATGCCATAGCGCGATCCATCATAAGGGTCGTCACCGTTCAACCCTTCAGGATCGGCGTCCACCTTCAGCACATCCTCCACGCGGTTGGGATCATGCTGCATCGCCGGCATCGTTTCAATCAGCTGGGGGCAGGTATCCCAAATAAACCAGGTGGGAT
The DNA here is from genome assembly GCA_041987425.1 of Promineifilaceae bacterium (SeqCode). Classification (GTDB taxonomy): domain Bacteria; phylum Chloroflexota; class Anaerolineae; order Promineifilales; family Promineifilaceae; genus Leptofilum. Next base: position 9,111 of record JBHIWP010000060.1, read on the forward strand.
CAATGCCTGCCTCCGGGTTGCCCAGCCGGCGCAGTATCTCGGCCGCACCAGCCACCCGGTCCGTATTGGCTGGCTCTAAAAATATGCCCTGGTCCAGGTATTGGTCGGCAATCGTCTTCCCCTGGCTGTCACCCCGCTGGGCAATAACATCCGGTCCGGCCACAAACTTCTGCACACTGTCAATCTCACGCCCCAACCTTCTCGTGATTCGGACCATCTCAGCCACGTGCTGCTGGGGCAGCCAGCGGCTTGCCACGTGCTCCGCCACCGTGTAGATATTGCGCTCCAGCTGCGTATGCCAATAAACGGCCGTCGGGTGCTGAAAGCCATAATCCAGGCTCACCCACAGCGGCCAAAGCGCCGGGATGATGCCCTCATTGAACGGCCGTATCACATGCCGTTCATAATCCCAATTGGTAAAGAACTGGCCGGCACCCACATCCCAATCACCATCACGCCACATCCGGCCCAGCACACCGGTCAATGAGAGCAGGTAAACAATGTACTCCTTGTTGAGGAAATTGTTGTCCCTGTAATTGGCCGGAATGAACCGGGTGCCCGTCTCAATGCCCCGACCAGCCTGGGCCAAACGCCAGGGCATCACAAACAGCCGCTTAAACCAGGCATGGCCAATGCCGCCGGGGTTGGTGGTCAGGTACATGCGCGGTCGCCAGTTCTGCTTGCTGGTGCGCAGGCTGCAGCGCAGCTTGTTAAACTTATCCTCGCTCAGCTGGGTAGCTTCCTCAATGACAATCAGGTCGTACTCAATCCCCAGGTACTTATCAATGTCATCTTCCCGCAGGAAGTTGCCCACCAAAATCATCGAGCCATTGGGGAACATCAGCAGCCCGGAATACTCCCGGTAATCGTGGGCCACGTGGGTAAGCGTTTTGCGTCTCAGGTCATTGAAGCTCTCCCGAGCCGCCTTCCCCACCTTGCGCAGAAAAAGCACCTTCAAGCCAGCGACCCGCTGGCAATCATCGACGCCTGCCTGCTCAATGGATGCGTGGCTCTTGCCCGGTCCACGTGCGCCCCCCACAGCAATGAGCGTTGGGCCGAGGGAGTAATCAGCCTCACGCGCCGCTGCATGAAACATCATCTGCTTCGGCTGCGGCACATAGCCAGCCCGCAAAAATCGGCCAATTTGCTGCCGGGCCATGCCTGCGCTGCGGGCAGCTTTCAAGCATTGGGTCAATTCAGCCTGGGGAACTGAGACGTCTAGCATCGGAAAGGCCGTTTACTCGTCCTCATCACCAAAGATGGTTGTTAGTGCGGCTTCCAGGCCGGGGAGTTCAACCTGGTCCTGCTTAACGGCCGTCCTCTTACTGGCCCGGTCCAGGATGCTGTTAGCCACCAGTCGCAGCACCTTCGCGCTCTTCGTTTTTGTCAGCAAACCAATAAGGATTTGCGCCGCTTCCAGGGCAGCCTCTTGCAGCATGAGCATCGCTTCATCGACGGCCGTGGCTGCCGCATTGGTTCGCTCAGTCCGGATGGTTTCCAGAACGACCGTCAGGCTTAATCGACAAATAAAAAAGCACTTCTGAATATCAGAAATGCTTTTTCAAAAAGGCTTATAATCGCCCCAAAATAGGACAGTCTCAGTGCGAATGAAATAGGCCAAAAACCCAGCAAAAAGGCAACTTTTAGGACAATCTCATCATTAATGAAATCTCAATCTCAACTTGCATGAAATGAATCTCAACATGAGTGAAATGAATCTCAAAAAATGTGAAATCCTACAAAGTTAAACGTCCAAATTACGCACCTCGCTACTATGCGTCATAATAAAGCGCTTGCGCGGACCAACCTCGCTGCCCATAAGCATATCAAATGTCTTGTCGGCGGCGACGGCGTCCTCGATGGTCACTTGCAGCAGCAATCGCTCGGCTGGATCCATGGTGGTTTCCCACAGCTGTTCCGGGTTCATCTCGCCCAGACCCTTGTACCGCTGCAGGCTGTACTTTTTGCCGTTCTTTTGCAGCTGCTTGAGCAGTTCCTGATTTTGCGCTTCGGTATAGGCATAATGCATCTCTTTGCCCGCTTTCAGACTGTAGAGCGGCGGTTGGGCAATGTAAAGATGTCCTTTTTCGATGAGTGCTGGCATGTAGCGGAAGAAGAAGGTGAGCAGGAGGGTGCGGATATGGCTGCCGTCTACGTCAGCGTCGCACATGATGATGATACGGCCGTAGCGCAGATTCTCTGCATCAAACGTCTCGCCAATGCCCGTGCCCAGCGCCGAAATCATCGCCTTCACTTCGTTATTCGCCAGAATTTTGTCCAGACGCGCCCGCTCCGTGTTCAAGATCTTGCCGCGCAGGGGTAGGATGGCCTGGAAGTGTCGGTCACGCCCTTGCTTGGCGCTGCCACCGGCAGAATCGCCCTCCACAATGTACAGCTCGCACTTGTTGGGGTCACGCTCGGAGCAGTCGGCCAGCTTGCCGGGCAGCGTCAGGCTTTCCAGCGCGCTTTTGCGCATGACGAGTGCGCGGGCAGTGCGGGCAGCAGCCCGGGCGCGCGAGCTGGTAAGGCAGCGCTCGATGATCTTTTTGGCGTCACGGGGATTTTCTTCCAGGTAGAGGCTGAAGGCATCGGCCGTTACCGAGGCCACGATTCCGGCCACTTCGGCGTTCATCAGCTTCACCTTCGTCTGGCTTTCAAACTGCGGATCAGGGTGCTTGATGCTGACAACGGTGGTAAGCCCTTCCCGCGTGTCGTCGCTGGAGAAGTTAGTATCTTTATCCTTAAGGAAATTGTTCTTTCGCGCATAGGAGTTAATGACGCGGGTAATCGCCGTGCGCACGCCGGTCAGGTGGGTGCCCCCATCCGGGGTATGGATGGTGTTGGCAAAGGCATACTCAGAGATGGTGATCCCCTCAGTATATTGCAGCGCCACCTCTACATCAACGCCATCGATCTCTTTCTGGTCATAAACAGGGCTGTGGATGGGCTTGCGGTTGCGGTTGAGGTAGCGAACAAATGACTTAACGCCACCCTCAAAGTAAAAGCTCATCTCTCGGGGGGAAGACGGCCGTTCGTCGCGCAGCTTCATAAAGACGCCGCTGGTAACAAAAGCCATCTCGCGGAAGCGATTTAGCAGGGTTTCGTACCGATACGTCGCCTCTTTCTCAAAGATAACCTTGTCAAACAGAAAGCGCGTGGTGGTGCCGGTGGATTCGTCTTTGCCCAGCTTGCCAATTTTCTTGACGGGGGCATCGGGAATACCGCGCTGGTACCGTTGGAACCAAACGGCTCCCTCGCGTCGTACGGTCACTTCCATCCATTCAGAGAGTGCATTGACGGCCGCTGCGCCTACGCCGTGCAAACCGCCAGACACTTTGTAGGCGGCGTTGTCAAACTTACCGCCCGCGTGCAGGGTCGTGTGCACCAGCTCCAGCGCCGACACTTTTTCGGTCGGATGCTGCGCTACGGGAATACCCACACCATCATCCTGTACGGAAATGCTGTTGTCCTCGTGAATGGTTACTTCAATACGGCCGCAGCGCCCGGCCAGCGCTTCGTCGATGGAGTTGTCCACAATTTCATACACCAGGTGATGCAGCGCCTTCACGTCCGTACCGCCCACATACATACCGGGCCGACGGCGCACGGCTTCCAGCCCTTTTAGAACCTGGATGCTGCTAGAATCATATAATCTTTCGGCTTCTGTTTTCTTTGCCATGAAACGTTCCTTAATACGTTTTAACCGGACAAAACTCAGCCATCTGTTGCCCGAAATCAGGCAGCTCATTTAGCTGATAGCTTGTGAATGAAAGGGTAATTATCTGGAGAAATTAAGCGTATTTTGCCTCGATCTGAACTCAATTTTACGAGACATAAGTATACCACATTTGTTCTAAGCGGGGTAGTAAAACAAAAAGAGCCAGGGCGGAGCAAACGGCCGTTTGCTTCGCTCTGGCTACAAAGGTCAGAACCTGCTAACCGTGTCCTCTATCTTATCGCCGTCGGCGACTGAGCCAGGCCACAATGAGGGCCAGCAGAAAGCCGCCGCCAATGGCCCCCAGCCAGATGCCCCAGGCTGTGCCGGGTGCATCTTCCACGGGTTCCGCTTCGCTTTCTATTTCTTCAACAGCCGTTTCCACCTCTGCTTCTGGCGCTTCGGCCTCAGCTTCAGCAGTGGGCTCTACTTCGGCTTCCGCAGTGGGCTCTACTGCGCTCTCAGACTCTGCACTTACCTCAGGCTCCACGCTGCCCTGTGGCAGCACGAATACGGCCGTTGTCCACGCCGGTACGGTAAACGTGCCGCTACTGGCCTCGAATGCGGCCGTTTGCACCACGCTATCAACTGAATTTTGCTGAATGGGATGCAGCGTGAAGGGCAGGTTGGCAACGGTCGTTTCCGCAAAGGCCATTTCGTCTGGCGTGGCGTTAAACAGCACCACGACCATATCATAATTTGGATCGATGTCTTCACCAGTTATGTCGCTCAAGCTCATTACGATGAGGCCGGGAATCTGCTCAGCGCCACCGTTGTGGAACTGCAGGCGTTCCTGGACCTGTGCGGCCGTTTGCAGCCGGAACAACGGCGAGCCACTCCGTATTTGCAATAGTTCGCGGAAGGTGTCGCGGGCAAAGGCAATGTCTTCGGGTGTAGGAGCCAGATCTGGATTGGCCAGCAGCGGCGCCATGGTGGGCCACATGCCCTGGTTGTCGGCCGCTGGCGGCAGGCCGATGCCCCAGTTGTTGCTCTGGTAGGTGAAGTCCAGCCGGTTGAACCAGTCGCCGGAGTTATAGCTGTTGCGGTCTAGAGACTTGGAGCGCAGTAAATCATCCCCGGCCTGGAAGAAGGGCACCCCCTGGCTGAACATCACAATGGAGTTGCCCAGCGTTTGCATTCGGGCGCGTACGGCCGTTTCCGTCTCCAATGGTGCCTTGTACTGGATAATGTCAAACAGCGTCTCATTATCGTGCTTGGAGATGTAAACAATTTGCTCTTGCGGATCGGCCGTGTACCCGGCAGGCGAGCCATTGTAAAGAATGTCGCTGCCCGTTACCAGCGTGCCATCAGAGCTAACAAAGCTGAAATCGCTCAAATTTCCGGCCAGGCCCAGCCGAATGATGTCCATAAAGTTTTGCAGCCGGGCCAGCTGCTCCGCCTCGCTGCCCTGGTCGGTGGCATTCGGATAGACAACCAGGCCATTCAGGAAGCCCTGCTCGGTTTGCCCGCCAAACGGGCTGCCGCCGCGCGCTGCGTCCCTCAGTCGGTCGCTAAACGTGCCGATGCCCGTCCCGGCCATGTTGAACTGCGTGGCGTTTTCGCCCCGGGCATTGCCCGCTACCTCGCCAAAGTCCCAGCCTTCGCCATAGACGTAGATATTTTTGCCATCCACGCCGTGCTCTTCCAGCGTCAGCGCGTCCAGCGCGGCGCGCACGGCCAGCATGTCTTCCTTCATGTGGTGGCCCATCAGATCAAAGCGGAAGGCATCGATTTTGTAAGCCGTTGCCCAGGTGACCACCGAATCTACCATCAGCTTGCGCATCATGGCGTGTTCGGTCGCAGTGTTTTGGCAGCACGTGCTGGTTTCTACCCGGCCGGTGCCGCTCAAACGGTGGTAATAGCCCGGCACAATTCGATCCAGCACGGACTTATCGCTCTGGCCGCTGGCGTTCGTGTGGTTATACACTACATCCACCACCAGATGTAGGCCGATCTCATTAAGTGCCTGCACCATTTCACGGTACTCAACAACGCGGCTGACGCCTTCGGGGTTCACCGCGTAGCTTCCTTCCGGCACGGTGTAATGGAATGGATCGTAGCCCCAGTTAAATGGGTCCTGGTCTCGGACGGCGCTAATCATTGCCTGCTGCTCTTCCGAATCCGGCGGCAGGCTGGCTAGCTCATCGGTGGGGAACGAAATCCAGGTAGATTTGTCTTCGTCAATGGTGGCAATGTCAAACGTGGGCAACAGGTGCAGGTGTGTTAGCCCAGCGTCTGATAACGCAGCCAGATGCTGCATGCCGTTAGAGTCCATAACGGTGAAGGCGGAATACGTGCCGCGCAGCTCATCAGGCACGCTTGGATCATTCACGCTGAAGTCGCGCACGTGCAGCTCGTAGACCACAATGTCTTCCGGCGCCGCAATGCCTGGCTTGATCACGTCTTGCCAGCCATCGGGCATCGTGGCCGGGTCAGAGAGGTCCACAATCTGGCTGCGGGTGCTGTTGGTAGACAGGCTGAAGGAGTAGGGGTCGGTTACCAGGTTGGTTTGTACGCTGCTCTCGGTAGGGACGAACACCTGTACTTCGTATAGATAATATTTGCCAGCCCAGTCTGCCTCGCCAGTGATAGACCACGTGCCGTTGCTGGGCGTGGGCCGCATCAGCGAAATCTCGGATTCTGTGTTGGGATTGGCGTCGTCGAAGAGGTGCAGGCGCACCTGCCTGGCGGTGGGCGCCCAAACGGTGAGGGTGGGCACGCCGTCGCTAAAAGTAACGCCTAATTCGCCATCATATGGGTACAAATCATCCAGCACGCCGGGGATTTGCAGCCCAGCGGCGTCCACGATTTGCCCGCCCTCATCTTGCGCCGAGACGGCAATCTGTCCCTTGAGCGCCACGCGGGCTACACTGAGATCATCTTCGCTGAATTTGAGCGCGGTGAAGCTGCTGAGGTGAGGGAACTTGGCTATGATTTCATCGCTCAGGCCGTTGGGGTCCACCGTCAGCGGTACGGCTTCAGTGCTAGAGATGCCATTAAGACTCAGGGAGAAAATGCCGCCTAGCGGATCGTAGTGAAAAAAGTATTGGTTGCCGGGCGCGTCTTCAATGTTCCAGGCGATGGTGTCAGCCGCTACCCAGTGGGCGCTGCGTTGGTTGATATTGCCCTGAATGCCGCTGGAACCAACAGAGATGTTCAATAAATTGCTGCTTGAGTCAAAAGTGAATGTGACCAGGGTATCTGCCTCCTGCACGCTAAATAGGATGTTGGCGCCATCTTGTGCACCGCCTTCACCGTAGTTTATGTCCCAGGTGCCGCCTACAGCCACTTTGGCTTCGTATTCACCAATTGGAATACTGAGGGTTTGGAAGGTAAAGATGCCGTCGCCATCGGGGTCCTGCAGCCAGGAGCGCAGGCAGGCGGGCATCCAATCATCGGCACAGCCGAGCTCACTCTGGAAGCTGCCGGGGACGTTGGCAATGAGATTGTTAACGCTATCTGCCACCCAGCCAGTTTGATTGTCGAAGTAAAAGGTAACGGCCGTATCCTGCGCCAAAACCAGGGGAATATTCGCGCCGCCCGGCTCGGCATTGAGGCCAAAGTTCACATCCCAGCTGCCGTTGAGCGCAACTTTGTATTCATATTCTCCAGCGGGTATATCAAACGTGCCGCTAAAGAGCTGGTTGTCCTCGTTGAAGGTTAGTTCGGTGTTGGTGCAGTCGGGTGCCCAATCCCCAGCGCAGCCCAGTACAGATTGAATAGTGCCGGGGACGACTACCAGATCGGGGAACGGTGCGGCCGCAGGCGGCAGGCTGTCTCCGCTGCCCTGGATTATAAAATCGGCTGGAATTTCATCGCTGGCTTCGATGGTCGGCAGGTTAGTGGCGGGATCATAGGTGAATATTACGGCCTGCCCACTCTCTACGGTGAAGGGGATGTTAGCGCCGTCTAGCTCGCCGTCCAGACCATAGTTCTCGTCCAAACTGCGGTTGAGGGCGACTTTGGCTTCATACTCTCCGGCGGGGATGTCGATGGTGATGAAAGTGTAGAGTCCGTCGCCGTTGGGGTCTTGCAACATCGAGCGTAGACAGTCGGCTGCCCATTCACTGGCGCAGCCAAGATTGTCCTGAAAAGTACCGGGTGCAGTGACCAAAAGACTGTTGATGCTGTCGCTGACCCAGCGCGTTTTGTGGTCGTACCAGAAGGTGACGGGTCCGGCTTCGGCAACTTCCAGGGGAATATTGGGGCCGTAATATTCGGCGTTGAGGCCATAGTTGTCGCCCCAGCCGCCATTGAGAGCAGCCTTATATTCATAGTTACCGGCGGGCAGGTCAAAGGTGGCCAGCCAGATGTCGTTTGCTTCATCGTAGGTAAGCTGGCTCTCGGTGCAGGTGGTGTTCCACTCGCCGGAGCAGCCCAAAGGCGGCTGGAGCGTTCCGGCAATGGTGACGCTGTCTGGTGGCGGAATGCTGGCGGGGTCGTCGGTTTGGGCGCTGGCGGATACGGCCGTAATCGCCAGGGCAAATAATATGGCTAAAATGGGGCGAAGCTTGCCCCAGCTGATAACGCTTTTCTCGTTCATGGCTTCTCCACAAATCAAACGGATAGATAAGGTTAAATGGTTGGGCTAAGGCTGCTTTGTACCACTTCATTTTACGACAAAGGGATACGGCCGTCATCCGTTGCACGTGCATCTATTTGTCGCTTAGCGTTATAAGGGCTTGTATTGGATTGTGCGGGGAGGTAATTGGCGGGACAGTAGTTAGCGCAAGGGGCTAATCCAGGGCGACTTTGGCCTGACATGGGGTTTGCAGCAGGGCGGCAGAAAGCTGCTCCATTTTCACGGGCTTGCTGATGTAGTCATCCATCCCCACTTCCAGATACTTTTCTCGGTCGCCGCTAAGGGCGTTGGCCGTCATGGCAATAATGTGGGGCTGCTGGTCGCTGGGCCAGTTGCTGCGAATAAAGTCCGTGGCGCTAACGCCGTCCATTTCCGGCATTTGTATATCCATCAAGATTACATCATACGGCTGGCGCTCCAGGGATTCGATGGCTTCCTTGCCATTAGCGGCTACGTCTGCCCGGTACCCCAGGCGCTCCAGCATGCGCAGGGCAACTTTCTGGTTGATCAAATTATCTTCGGCCAGCAAAATGCGCAGGGGATGTTCTTGGCCGATGAGTGTGGAAACGGCCGTTTGCATGTTCGTTTTGAGCTGATTGGCGGCCTCGGCCGTGACCTGGTCTCTCTGACGAAACAGGTGGAGTAGAGTATCGTAAAGCTGCGCTTGTTTGGCTGGTTTTATTAATTGGGCGTCAAATAGATGGTCGTCGCTCATTCCAATATGATTATGGTCGCCCAGTGAGGTGAGCAATAGGATAGGTAAGCCGCTGCCGTAGGTCTGACGAATTGCCTGGGCCAGGGAACGGCCGTCCATTCCGGGCATCTGCATATCCACAATTGCGACATCAAACGGAACGCTGGCACGCTTGAGCAGAGCCAATGCTCCAGCGCCCGTTGCGGCCAGCTCATGCCTCATTTCCCACAGCTCCATATGATGCGCCAAAATAGAGCGATTGGTGGCGTTATCGTCCACAATCAGCACCCGCTTGCCCGCCAGTTCCGGCTGATCAGTTCTTAAGTAAGCCGGTTGGGCAAAAGGGGCAACAGTTGTTCTAATCGTAAAATGAAACGTAGAGCCAGCGCCTTCGGCGCTTTCTACCCACAGGTTGCCGCCCATTAACTCGGTTAGCTCCTTGCTGATGGCCAGGCCCAGACCGGTGCCGCCATATTTTCGCGTGACAGAGGAATCGACCTGGCTAAAGGATTTAAACAGCCGTTCGTGGTCTTTCGCAGAAATGCCAATGCCTGTGTCCTTCACTGAAAAGTGAGTGCGCGCGCGCCCATTCTCGGTTATCTGGCTGTCGACAAAGACCACAACTTCGCCAGTTGAGGTAAATTTGATGGCGTTGCTCAGCAAGTTTACGAGAACCTGCCGCAGCCGGGTGACATCGCCCATTAGAGCCGAAGGCGTTTCGTGATGAATATAGTAGCTCAGCTCCAAGCCCTTTTTGGCAGCCTCGGCCGCCAGCAGATCAAGCGCTTCTTCTACCGTGCGACGCACGATCAGGGGCTGGATTTCTAACTCCAGCTGGCCCGCTTCGATTTTGGAGAAATCTAAAATCTCATTGATGATTGTCAGCAGGTTATCGCCACTTATGCGAATCGTGTCGATGAAGTCTTGCTGATCGGTTGTGAGCGGCGTTTCTAGCAGCAGCCCTGTCATGCCGATAATGCCGTTTAGGGGGGTGCGAATTTCGTGGCTCATATTGGCTAAGAAGTCAGATTTGGCCTGGGTGGCGGCTTCCGCAGCTTCACGTGATACCATCGTTTCTTTTAGCTGTCTGATTGTTGATTTTAGTGCCAGACGATGGCTCTCTGCTTCAGCCAGCATTCGGCGGAAGTTTTGCATGGCCAAGTGCGTAAAGACGCCGATGATAATGACCACGAGAATCATGACGATGAGAATGTTGACCGAGCTAGGCATCAAATTGATGGGCGGACTGGGGAGAATTCCGCGGACCTCACCAAGATAGACGAGTCCCATTCCCAAAATACCAATAACTGCATAGACGACGGCCACACGAGTGCCCAGGATAGAGCCTACCAGAAAAATCAACGTGGTAAGAAAGATTGGACCACCGCTTAAAAGTCCTCCGGCAAACCAGGAGGAAGTCAGTATCACGACCAGAATAAAAAAGGTATAGATAAAGGCCGTTTGCCGAACATAGCCCTTTTTGTTGAAGTAGATAGCCGTTACCATGCCAGACAGGCTAACTCCTATTTCGACCATACCGAAGGTGTCTAGAAAAAGTACGGGGGGAATGCACAGAACGCACAAGATGACGGAAGCCATCAAAATAGCGTGGAGCATTTTCGCGCCTTGATCCTTCTCACGATCCTGAAAGCTAGGCGCGGATGTTAGTTCAGCCACTTTTTTGGGTAAGTTTACACCCTTCAAAATTGATATTTGCATAAATTTACAATAACGCTAATTGTGAGTTTCGAGAGCGAAAAGCTCCATGTTCGTTAAAAATGACAGATTATAAGCCAAGACAGTCGTGGTAATACGGCAAAGCAAGCCACTTAAGCTGCGTGAACCAGGTGATTCGAGGTTAAAAACCACCGCCATTATCCCAAATGCTGTCTCAATCCGTCGCCGCAGACGTCTCAAGAGGCGTCGGAACAAGGGCGGGTCTGGCTCACGCGCATTCTTGCGCTTGGCCGGGGTCAAGGTAATGTGGCGGGTTTCTTGCAGCCAAGCCATATCCGCTGGCGAGTGGAAGCCATTATCGGACAGGACCCAGAGATGGTGCTGTTCCTCAAAGAAGGCTGGCGTCATTTTGCCCTCTTTGTAGCTGGCCGGGGCCAACATCCAGCGGTCCACCACCTGGTCAAGCGTCGTGGTGGCATAGAAACGATGCCCGTATAGTTTGGCCCGTTTACTGACCACCACAGAGCGGTACTCTGGCCCAGCGATGGTTTGGCAATCATTGTGGCGGGTGTAGGTACAAGCCGGCACTGGGGCGCTGTCGATAAGCCGAACTCGGTCAGCCGGGTCAATCAGCCGATTGGTTAATTGGCGGCGAATCAGCTCTTTCACCCCGGTCAGACAGCGGCGGCGGCGATTGAACTGGCTCTTGTCCAGCAGCGCCGGGAACAGCGGCAGGTGGTATTGACGCACAAACGCCAGGCCCAAATCTTCATGGCCATGAAAGAAAGTTTCGATGATCAACGCCACGGTGATAACCTCGCTATCGCTAAAACTGGGCTCCGGTCCACGCTGGCGCAGCCGCCGACCCAAAGAGGAAATGAGCTGCTGATAGGCATCATCGACCAGGACATACCAGATGATAAAAATGTCTTCCCACTTCTTTTCCGTTATATAATCTGTCAAGCCGGTCATGCCATTCTCCTTTTTGATGTGGTGTCAAAAAAGAGTGCGCTTGATCGGCTTCTTTGTCAATAAAAACTCACAATTAAGGT
>JBHIWP010000061.1:0-19998 GCA_041987425.1 Promineifilaceae bacterium (SeqCode)
TCACGGTCAGGACGGCCGTCTTCAGCCTGCACAGCTTCCATCACCGCCTCGTGCGCAGCTTCCAAATCCTCAACCGTCAGGCCCAGCTCTTCAGCCAGCAGCGCCCGCGCCTCTTCCCGGTCAATAAGCCCGTGCCCCTTGCCACCGCGATGACCAAAACGGCCGAATCCAGGCGATACTTCTTCCGTCTCGGTGCCCTCAGGCGTTTCCGCGTCCTCCGGCACCGTGACCGGATCATCCGGTTCTGGTTCGTCCTGAGCAAAGGTGAGCGTGCTGCCAACTAGAGCAGCCAGCGCCAGCAGCACAATAAAGATACCGCCCATTTTTACAAGTTTGCTTGTGTTCATATTTTTACCTCCGAACATACTAAGATTGTTATTCAGTCAGCGTTTCTAACTTAAACCAAAGCGGTTTGCGTTGTTCACTGATGAAACAAGATTAGCAACAAGATGTTCAGAAATTGTGAAGAACTTTTAGCAAATTCGTAAAATATTTAGGCTAAAGGCTGAATGGCCTCTATTCAACCCAGTCAAATGTGCGGGTAACCGCTTTCTTCCACATTTGGTATTTTTCCGTGCTGGCGTCGCTGTCTTTGTTTGGCTCCCAGGTCTTATCCATCCCCCAATTTTGGCGCATTTCTTCGGTGCTTTGCCAAAAGCCAACGGCCAGACCGGCGGCGTAGGCAGCGCCTAACGCCGTTGTTTCTGCCACCTTGGGCCGAATGACGGGGACCCCCAATACATCTGCCTGAAACTGCATCAGCAGATTGTTGAACACCATGCCGCCATCTACCTTCAGTGCAGTAAGGTACACGCATGAGTCTGCCTTCATCGCGTCCAGCACCTCACGGGTTTGGTAAGCGGTGGCTTCCAGCGTGGCGCGGGCAAAGTGCCCCCGGTTTACGTAGCGGGTCAATCCAGCAATCACGCCGCGGGCATCATCCTTCCAATAGGGCGCATATAGTCCAGAGAAGGCGGGCACAAAGTAAATGCCGCCATTGTCCTCAACTGTTCTGGCCAGCTCCTCCACCTCTGATGCCGATTTGATCATCTTTAAGTTGTCACGCAGCCACTGCACCAGGGCACCGGTAATGGCGATGGAGCCTTCCAAAGCGTAAACGGCCGCTTCCTGACCAAACTTGTAACATACGGTCGTCAACAACCCATTCTCAGAAGGAACTGGCTCTGTGCCGGTGTTCAAAATCATGAAGCAGCCGGTGCCGTAGGTGTTTTTGGCCTCGCCAGGGCTAAAGCAGGCCTGGCCCACCGTTGCCGCCTGTTGATCACCCAAAATGCCAGCGACCGGCACGCGCCCGCCAAATGGGCCGTCTTCCAGCGTATAGCCGTACACTTCAGAAGAGGATTTGATCTCTGGCAGCATGGAGAGGGGAATCCCCATTGCCTGGGCAATCTCTTCGTTCCAGCTTAAGCTGTCTAGATTCATGAGCATGGTGCGAGAAGCGTTGGTAACGTCGGTAACGTGAACGCCGCCGTTGGGACCGCCAGTCAGGTTCCAAAGCAGCCAGGTATCCATATTGCCAAAAATAGCGTCGCCCGCCTCGGCGGCCGCGCGAATTTCTGGCACATTTTCCAGCAGCCACTTCACCTTCAGGCCAGAAAAATAGGTAGCCAGGGGCAGCCCCACCTGCGCCCGGAAGCGATCCTGACCGCCCTCACGAGACATCTCTGCCACGATCCGGTCGTTGCGGGTGTCTTGCCAGACGAGGGCGTTGTGATATGGCTTGCCCGTGTTCCTGTCCCAAATGACGGCCGTTTCGCGCTGGTTGGTAATGCCCACAGCGGCCAGCTCTTTGGCCGTAATTCCGGCGCGCTCTACCGCTCCTTTAACAACGTCCTGGGTACGTGACCAAATTTCCAGGGGATCATGCTCCACCCAGCCAGGCTTTGGATAGATTTGCTCATGCTCCAGCTGGTGAGAGGCAACGGATTCGCCGCTATGGTTAAAAATCATGCAGCGCGTGCTGGTAGTCCCTTGATCAATGGCTGCAACATATTGAGACATTCTGACCTCCAATCGCTAAGAACATTCCACGAACTAATATTCCGCGCAAAAGACCTTATTGGCCTTCAAAAAATAAATTTGGCAATCGCTGAATCTAGAAATAGAACGCGGATAACTCGGATAAAACAGGTATTCACTGATTAAAAAGAACAGATAAAATCCGCTCCCATCCGTGCTATCCGCGTCATCTGTGTTCTAAATAGAGCTCTTATCAAACTTTCCTGATTGATAGTTATCCAAATTAAAGCTTAGGCACAAACGGGTTTGCTTGACCTCTGGAAATAAAAACTGGTTTTGCAGAAGCTCTTAGGTTTCTACCAGAGGAACTGCGTAACGTGAATTAACAAATCTTATCGTGGTTTGCGCAAAAACCCACCGTAGAGTAACGCAGCAGCCGCCGCACCCACAAAGGGCCCTACAAAATACAGCCAAATGTCTGCGTAGTTGCCCGCTGCTATGGCCGGACCCAGCGTGCGCGCCGGGTTGAGGGAAGCACCCGTGAGCGGCCCGCCCATAAGGATGCAGAACACGAGCGTAAGGCCAATAGCAAAAGGGGCCAGATTGCCTGCGCTGCCGGAAACGGCCGCATTAAAAATAGCGTTCACCAAAAAGAACGTGAGCAACGCTTCCACTACCAGCCCCTGCAGCGGAGAAACCGATGAGGCCAGAACCGTGGCCCCCAGGCCCGTATCTGCCCCACCTAAAACGAAGCTCAGTACGAATGCTCCCACGATGCCACCCAGAAACTGAACGACCCAGTAGCCAACGGCCGTTGTAAAATCGATCTGCTTGCCCAGCAGCAGGGCAAAGGTTACGGCTGGATTAATGTGTGTGCCAGAAATGTGACCATACGCATAGGCAAATCCCAGAACGACCAGCCCGTGAGCCAGAGCTACGCCTATCAAACCGCCAACCCCCAAAGCGCCTGCGCCAGCCCCAATAAATATGAGAGCAAAGGTTCCAATGAATTCTGCTACTAAAGCTTTCGCGATCAATGTAATATTCTCCTTTCTTGAGTTACTGCAATATTTGTAAAAGCCATAAAGATATTTGAAATAAAGCAGGCTCAGTTTTGGCTTTTACTTGAGCAAATCACGAGAAACCTTACTTTCTATTTCAAGATTCTTTTTGTGATTTGCTACAAAGCCCCAAAGCAGTAAACCCAAATTTGCTTGAAGGTTACGTTATTCGTCATTAAAGTGGCTTGCTGGACAAGCACCCGGCAACTGACCTATCATTCATCCTGTAAAACTTATCAAAGGAAGGTAGCTATGAAACGATGGAATGGTTGGGGTGATACGGCCGTATCCTACCCCCTCCCCGAAAAAGCAGGCGACTATTTAAAGGAACGAATGGGCGAAGCCACTCCCCCACAGGATGCTTCTCTAACTGACGTGCTCGCCACCGTACCAGCCAGCCGCTTGCCCGCTCATCCTCTCATCAAGACCGACGCAGAAACGCGGCTAAAACATGCACGCGGCCAAAGCTTCCCCGACTGGGTGGCGCTGCGCAGCGGGCATATCCCCGCCTTTCCCGACGGCGTTGCCTTCCCCCACACAGAAGCCGACGTGCGCACCCTGCTCCAGTTTGCCCGCAGCCACGATCTTACGCTCATCCCCTATGGGGGCGGCACCAGCGTGGCGGGCCATATCAACCCAGAACCAGGCGGGCAGCCCGTACTCACCGTCAACTTGCAGCGGCTCAGCCGTCTTATTACCCTGGACAGCCTTAGCCAGTTAGCCACGTTTGGCGCAGGCGTGGCGGGGCCAGAGATGGAGGCCCAGTTGCGGGCCAAAGGTTACACGCTGGGCCACTTTCCCCAGTCGTTTGAATATTCTACGCTGGGAGGCTGGGTTGCCACGCGCTCCAGCGGGCAGCAGTCGCGCGGCTACGGCCGTATCGAAGATCTGTTTGCCGGTGGTAAGCTGCTGGCCCCCGCTGGCGAACTCATCATGCCTCCTTTGCCTGCTTCCGCTGCGGGGCCAGACCTGCGCCAGATGGTGCTTGGCTCCGAAGGGCGTCTGGGCATCATTACAGAGGCCACCGTGCGCATTTCGCCCTTGCCAGAGAAAGAGTCATTCAACACCATTTTCTTCCCCACGTTTGAGGCGGGCAAAACGGCCGTGCGTCAGATGCTTCAGGCAAACTTACCGCTTTCAATGCTGCGCCTGAGTACCGGTGTAGAAACAGAAACCACGCTCGCGCTGGCCGGTCATGAAATGCTCATCGGTACGCTGGAGCGCCTGCTCAGCCTGCGGGGAATCGATGAAGGCAAGTCGATGCTGCTGCTGGGCTTTAGTGGCAACCGCTCCGTCGTGAATACGGCGCGCAGCGAGGCCGTCAGCCTGGCCAAAGCGCATGACGGCATTCACGTGGGGCAGCAGTTTGGCAACCAGTGGCAGAAGGGCCGCTTCCGCACGCCGTATCTGCGCAATGCGCTGTGGGAGATGGGCTACGGGGTCGATACATTGGAAACGGCCGTTACCTGGAACCAGGTGCATGCGGCGCGCAGCGACATCGAAAACAGCCTCAAAATGGCTCTGGAGAAGTTCGACGAACGCCTGCACGTTTTCACCCATCTCTCGCACATGTACCCTACGGGATGCAGCATTTACACAACCTATCTCTTTCGCCTGGCAGCCGATCCAGCGGAAAACCTTGCCCGATGGACCGCCATGAAAACGGCCGCCAGCCAGGCCATCGTGCGGCACGGCGGCACCATCAGCCACCAACACGGCGTGGGACGAGATCACCGTCCCTACCTGGAAGCAGAAAAGGGCGAACTTGGCATTGCCGCCTTGAAGGCACTTGCCCGGCAGTTTGACCCCGTGGGGGTGATGAATTCAGGGGTTTTGCTAGAGTGAGAGAAGTGAGAGAAGTGAAAAGTAATAAGTGAGAAGTAATAAGTGAGAAGTGAGAGGTGAGAAGTGGCAGTTAGATTGACTTGTAAGCTTGCCCACTGGCAAACTCGCAAACTTTTTACCACCAAGAAGCATTAGCAACGGAATAAAACCATGTGGACAAATAATTGGCGTGAAGAAATCTGGCAAACTTTAGATCAACCCTGGGACATCGTGGTGGTGGGCGGCGGCATCACCGGGACGGGCATATTGCGCGAGGCAACGCGGCTGGGCCTAAAGACGCTGCTGGTGGAGCAGCGCGACTTTGCCTTTGGCACTTCGAGCCGCAGTTCCAAGCTGGTGCACGGCGGCCTGCGCTACCTGAAGCAGGGCAAATTCGGGCTCACGCAGGCCAGCGTGCAGGAACGGCGGCGGCTGCAGGCGTCTGCGCCGGGCCTGGTAGATCCACTGGGCTTTCTGCTGGCCAACGTGAAGGGCAGTGGTCAGTGGCGGGAAAAATGGCTCGTGCGGGCCGGGCTTTCCTTTTATGACCTGGTGGCGCTGCAATGGAGCCACCGTTACTACAGCCCGCAAGACGTGTGGATGCTGGCGCCGCGCCTGAACGTGCAGGACTTGGCCGGGGCGTTCCATTACTTTGATGCCCAGACGGACGATGCCCGGCTGGTGCTGCGCGTGCTGCGCGAGGCGGTGGCGGCAGGCGGCACGGCCGTAAACTACGTGGCCGCCACTGACCTCATTCGCGACGATGGTGAGGTGGTGGGCGTCAGGCTTCAGGATCGAGAAAGTGGACGTGAAACGGCCGTTCGCAGCAAAATTGTCATTAACGCCACCGGGGCCTGGGCAGATGATCTGCGGCAAAAGGTGGACAAGGAACCCCGGTTACGGCCGTTGCGCGGCAGCCATCTCATCTTTCCCCAATGGCGCTTTCCGCTGGCCCAGGCCGTTTCGTTCAATCACCCGCTAGACGGCCGTTTTGTCTTCATTTTTCCCTGGGATGGCGTCACCCTGGTGGGTACGACCGACGTGGACCACAGCGAAGATTTAGAACATGAACCGCATATCACCCCGGGCGAGGTGGCTTACCTGATGGCCGCCGTGGAATCCCGCTATCCGTCGCTGGCGCTGACGCTGGATGATGTGCTGGCAACCTACGCCGGGGTGCGGCCCGTCATTAACACCGGCAAAATAGACCCCTCCGCTGAATCCCGCGACCATGTGGTGTGGGCCGAAAACGGCCTGCTTACCGTAACCGGCGGAAAGCTTACCACCTTCCGCCTGATTGCCCTGGATGCACTCAGAGCGGCCCGACCGACCCTTCCCCAGATGCCCAAAATTGATGAGGATGAACCGGCGCTTAATGAAGTAACCGAAGATTTACCGCCGTCCTTACCGGAAGCCATTCGGCAGCGGCTGATTGGACGTTATGGGCAGGAGGCGGCAGCGCTGGTAGCTGCGGCCCAGCCGGGGGAGCTTACAGTAATTCCCAATACGCACGTGCTGTGGGCGGAGCTGCGCTGGGCGGCGCGGAGTGAAGGTGTGGTGCACCTGGACGATTTGCTGCTGCGCCGTGTGCGCCTGGGGCTGCTGCTGCCGCATGGGGGCGCGGCACTGGAAGGCAGAATTCAGGCGATTTGCCAGGCGGAGTTGGGCTGGGAAAACGGCCGTTGGGCGCAAGAATGGACGGCGTACCAGCAGCGGTGGCAGGCTAAATACAGCCTGCCACCACAGGAAACCATCCCCGACTGGCACACGATGCTGCAAAAGCCTGCAACCCCCATTGTTGTGGAAAGGACGACGCCTAACCGAACGGCCGTTGCCATCCTGCTGTTGGGGGCGGCCTTTGCCTTCATCCTGCTTTACCTTGGGTTGCGTAAAAGAGATTGATAGAAGGCCGCAAGCGGTTTGTGCCTTCCAAGAAAGTTAACGAAAGTTAACAGCTACTCCATCAACTTTCCAGAAAAGCTGGCTCCCGCCAGAGGTGATTTGCTATTCGTCAATTGCGTGCGAAGCTCCGATTTTTTGCCGGTGCTTTCTACATTGTCGTACGCTTCGGTCCAATTTTCCTGCCTGCTCAGCCGAGAAGAGAGAATGGTAGCAAAGATGGTCAGTATAGAAGCTGTGAGGCTGAGCATGAAAAAAATCAATAGTGCCATCATAATTTTTATTTCCTACTTTGGCCGCTGTTTGTACGGCCGTTTGTTCAAGAATGACACTACTTTAACCGCTGCTGCCTCTTAACGCGACGACGTACGTGCCACTGCTCACGCACTTGAGTGCGTCAGATTTTCATCATCTGATTGATGAGCCTTTACGAATGTGGCAAAAAACCTCTGCGGGATTGCCCTGCAATCTCAACTGAATTTACTTTCCCCTTTCGTTTAATGTCATACCTTTGTCTGAAAAGTGTTGGTCTACTGTCAGGCCAGCGACAGGCATATGGTCTATGCTGTTAATGTTCAGGATGGTCGCGTCATCTGAACATTATTTTCGGTCAGTTGTAAACGGCCGATTTTCCCCGAAACGGCCGTAGCAGATGGAGGATTCGTATGTTCCGCTTTAAGAGAATACCCCCTCTTTATCTTTTTGCTTTGTTGGTTGGCCTGCTTCTAGCTGCCAGCCAAACGGCTTGCTCCACCACTCAACGTGAGGAATTAACTCACATACGCCAGGGTGTGAGCGACCAGTTAGACAGATCGCTGGAAGAGCCGAATGAGCTGGTTTTTGCCGGGCAAGTTGAGGACCAGGACGGCCGGTGGCTCAATGATTGCGTCGTTGTCCTGTTTAAGAACGGGAAAGAAGTTACGCGCACGACAACACGCTTAATGGAAAGCGCCTTTTCCGATGAAGGCCCTATGGATGGCGTTTTTGAACTCCGCGTTCCCAATGTCTATAAGCTGTCGCTGGCCCATGAGGTTGTCTATTCGAATCAAGCTTTGGTGCCCATGAGTACTGTGCACGGCATGGTAGGCACGCGCTATTTGGGAGCCTGGTTCGACGATTTACAACCCGCCGAGATGCACGTGCTGCAGGTACCAGACAAGCAGTTGGAATATGCCCTGGTGGTGCTGCCAATGTCTCAGGCGGAGCTGCCACCGAGCCATTTGCCGGGAAATTTGTCATTTCAAAATGGGATGCTTGTAATCGGGCAGGGAGGCGCAACTGGTGGAGGTGATGATGGCGGAACGGAAACGGCCGTTGCCGCAGTGCCAGCCTCCATCCCACCGAGCAACGCCCAGTTCACCGTGCTGCCCAAGGAACCGGGCAGCCAGGCCTGGAACCTGAAAATGACCGGCTATTACGGCAACCGTTGGGACGTTTGGGAACGTTTTTTGGCCGGGCGCATTCCAGGGCTAACCTGGGAAACCTTTAAACAGTCTGTTTTAGTTCATAACCCGCATTTGGAAGAAGACAGCTTTGTCTTTTATCCAGAAAAGTCTTACTTACTCCCCTTTGGCCAATAGGCCACTCTTCCTCTTCCCCAAGGAGTGGCTGCTTTCGGGCAGCCACTCCCCGACTCCTCAGCAAAAAAATTGTCGATGGACCATAATTAATCTATACTTTCTCCAGTTCCACAGTCAATCGAAACAGCGTGAACAGTTACAACATAGTTATTCACCGTACCGGAAAACAATTTTTGCCGTAATTTTGCCAGATTAATTGACATCATCGAAGTCTTCACCACTACGCATATCATTGCTGCTCCACTGCCCAAAAGGGAGATTGTTATATGGTATCTTTCAGCAAACGTCGTAGAAGAAACCTGACCTTTGCTGTTATTGTTTTCCTGTCGATAACAGTGATTTCCAGCATACTCCTCCGGTTCTGGCGACCTGATTATTACTTTGCCATTGGCACAGTTGTGGGCCTTACCGGCCTGGTCGGCACAGGCTTCGCATTTTTTCGGCGGCGCAATGCGACTTTGGCAACCATTGCTGTTGGGCTCCTGCTCTGTGCCAGCATTTACTTCTTGCGCGACTCGGCGCTTTACCAAAATGCTGTGGCTGCTCTAGTTGGCAAACCACCAAACGCCCCGGTAGACGAAGAAGAGCTAAGCCTCGATACAGAAGATGTCGGTGACTTTCAGCTGACAGTTCGTGTGTTTGATGCAGAAAGCAGCCCCATTAGGAACGCTCAAGTATTGGTCTTCCATGAAGGTCCTCCAACAACTCAATATACAGACTCCCAAGGAGTTGTTATTTTTGAGACGGATGAGACTGAAATTAATGCCGATCTGGTGGTAAACCATCCAGAACATGAAATTCGGGAAGAGACTATTCGCATTACCAGCAGCGACACGCTGGAAATTAAATTAACGCGCAAAGATGAAAGCGAAGGCACGGTTATTGTTTATGTTGTCGATAACCAAACTGATAATCCAGTAAGCGGCGCGACGGTAACTATTATTGCTGAAGGAAGCGTGTTTCAGGACGTAACAGATGACGTTGGCCTGTCGCGCTTCCCGCTGGATTTTCCTACAGGCCAATTAGATGTGGAGATGAACATCACTACCACCGAGTATGCGACTGCCAACCGCAGCTTAACAATTCGACCTAACGATGTGCAAACGGTCAGGCTGAACCCGGCTGATGAAGCCATTGTCTCTGTGGAAAAGATCAGTG
Source organism: Promineifilaceae bacterium (SeqCode) (assembly GCA_041987425.1). Taxonomy (GTDB): domain Bacteria; phylum Chloroflexota; class Anaerolineae; order Promineifilales; family Promineifilaceae; genus Leptofilum. The sequence continues at coordinate 9,503 of JBHIWP010000061.1, forward strand.
CTGCAGAAACTTCAACGCTATCGGATGATGCGGTTACAGAAGCGATACCACCAACGTTTAGCACAGCCATTGAGCCAACCGCAGAAGAAGAGCCCAATGATGCCGTGGAAAATGCGCAAATTTTGGCTGAGGTTGGTATGGAGAATCCGGTACAGGCTACCATTCGCGCTGCTGCCAATGACGGAGACCCTGGTGATGTGGACTGGTATGGGTTTACGGCCGTTGCCGGGCAAACCTATGTCATTGAACTTTATAGTGTTGCCAACAATATTGACCTGGTCTCCCGCAGATATAATTGCGGCGGCTCAACGCAGACATTAACCGGTTTGCGTACAATTGTGTATGATCCAGCAGGCAATGAAGTTGCGCGTGTTTGCACGCCCAACGGCAGCGGTAACACCCATACGCTACTTTCTTTTGTATCTGGCGTCTCAGGAGAACATACCATTCAGGTAGCCGCCCACGCTCCGCAAGTCTCTGGTGATTATCACCTGCGTATCCTGCCAAAATTCGATGATGAGGCCGCCAAATGGGATCGGGCCACCTTTGAGCCAAATAACTCTCTATACAATGCTTTTTCCATTACGCCAGCACATGAAAACGCCCTGACCAGCGTAATCGAACCGCGCCAGGCAAGCTATAGTACCCGCAATGGGGATATTGATGCCTACCGGTTTTCTGTTATTGCCGGGCAAAGTTACGTGATTGAACTCTTCAATGTGGCTAACAATCTAACGCTTCGCTCGTCCCGCTATAACTGTGACGGCAGCACCAAGACCCATTCTGGACTGCAATTAATCGTTTACGATCCTTCCTATAATGAAGTGGCGCGACAATGCAGCCCAAACGGCGTGGGTAACGTACATTCCATTGTTCAATTTACGGCCGGAGCCAGCGGCGAGCATTTTGTCCGAGTAACCCCCCATGAGGGCACCGTCTCTGGCAATTACAGCATTCGCATCTTGCCCAAACATGATGAAACCGGCGCCAGCTGGGACGTTGAAACGTTCGAGCCAAACAATCGCGCAATGAATGGGTATGAGCTGGTGGTTGATGCTGAACCGCTTCGCAGCCGCATCGAAGGCGCCAGCAATGTGTACAGTACTTCTCGCAGCGATCAGGATTGGTACCGATTCAATGTCGTCTCGGGCAATAGTTATGTGGTGGAAATTTTGGACGTGGATGGCGGCATTGTAAACAGTGAGGCACGCTACAACTGTGAGGGCAGCACAAGAACCCATTCAGGCTTTTGGCTGGGCGTATTTGACGACACCGTTACGGAAATTAGTCGGCAATGTATTCCCAACGGAACCGGCAATGTCCATACAGCTATTGAATTTACCGCCTCGCGCAACGGAACGTTTTATGCGCTGCTCTACCCTCACTCTGGGGATGCGGCAGGTGAATACAGCGTACGTATCCGGCAAAAATGATAAGTTAACTGTTCTTTCTGGCTTGAATGTGCGTATCCAGCAGCGCTATTAGCTCATCAAGTGAATAGTTGTGCGTTGGGCTGTCGTTTGCATCCAATAGTCTTTCGATCAGCGCGTTAATCACCCGATCCCCTTCCCACGTTGTGCCGACCAAATAGCGCAGCCTGGGCTTTTCGGCGAAAAGGGCGTGTTCAACGGCCGTTGCCACAATCTCAGGCGACGACGGTTTACGGTTAGCTTCAGACTCAGGAGCATCCGCGGCCGGTGGCGGCGCCGGGTTTTCAGAGGCGGCAATGAATTGTTGGGCTTCTTCGACAAATGGGGGCTGCGCCCGGTGAAAACGGGCGAAGGTGTCTGGCATGGCGTTTGCGCCGATGTTGGTAACGATGCCGCCGGGCTGCACAATGCAAACGTGGACGTGATACGGCCGTAGTTCCTCATTCAGCGCCACCGTGTAAGCCTCCAGCGCGTGCTTGGTCATCGAGTAAGGGCCGTACCACTTTTTGGTGATCGTGCCGCCCTGCGAGCCGATGTTGACGATGCGGCCCTGAGACGCCAGCAGCAGATCCATAAAGGCGTTGCTCATGCGCCACGGCCCGGCTACGTTCACGTCAAAAATCTGCTGGAATTCTGCCTCGCTCCAGGTGGTGAAGCCACCCAAACCGCCCAGGCCCGCGTTGTTCACAAGGCCGTACAGCCCCGTGCCTTGAGTGGTGATGTGGGAAACGGCCGTTTCAATTTGGTCCACATCAGTCACATCCAGCTTAATGGGAACGATATTTTCAATGCCGCTTAACGCCGCGAAATCTGTGTCTTTGCGAACGGCCGCATAGACCAGATGTCCCCGCTCGGCCAAATAATGTGCCAGATAATTGCCGATGCCCGTACTGGCACCCGTTACCAAAATTGCCTTGCTCATATTTTTCTCCAGCCAAATGTTAAACTGTTGTTCAGTCTGGTTGGAGTATCTATCAAGTCGGATTTTCTGGCGAACCTGATCAAGGAACTTAACTTTATGCGCCTTCTATTCCTTAATTGAAAAGCCGCACAAAAGCATTTATACTGAGCGAAGTCAGCATTTTGCCGGAAATTGGGGAGCTTATACCAACTAGGAAAGCGGCGAGTAACCATAGTGAGAATTAGAATTCCTTGTGCGTGGGCAGCCAACAAGGCGTTAACGCAGATTGGCGAGATAGGGGCTCATTCGCCAGAAAAGCGCGTGGTTATTGAAGGCTTCACATCCGCGAAGGATGGGTTTTTCTCGCCAGCCGGTTACGCAAACGTTAGGCATCATGTAGGTGGTGCGACACGAAGGAGACGCAATGGACACAGATCTTGACGCAATGTCGCGTGAACAACTTATCGCCGAGGTAAGGAAACTTCGCGATGGCATCCGAAACCATCGGGATAGTTCCGAGCATGAGCTTTGCTGGCATCATCCGGACCTTTGGGCCTTGTTGCCAGAGAAGACTGATCCGGTGCCCGTTGTGCCTGAGTGGCCACAATTCATGCGCGGGTGCATCCAATATCGGCATTCCCTTGATAGACAAGCACCGAATACACCGCGCACGTCCAAACCTTATGACAAGGATGATGCTTAAAGCTCTGCTTGTGGCAGAAGGCGCGAGGCACCACCGCTGAACCGGAGCGTTAAGGACTGAAGCAGGCGATATCGCACGGTCACTATAGCTGACAAATATAGCACAGAGCTGAAGGCCAAGAAGTCTAAAAGTGAGCAAGAATTGAGCAATTATTGGTTTGGAAAGCGATTACCAAATTGGAATATAGTAAAAACATCCTGGTACTACCAGAGCAACACAGAATGAGAATTACCCCATGTCACAAGCTCGCATGCCGCTTCCAGATGGAAGCCACTCATAAGGCGGCACTCACGAGTATTGTGCCTACGGGCAAGACCGTCCAAGAATCCGGCATGGCAAAGTAGACATAGGAGAATCAATGATAGAGACATTTCAACCCGTCCGTTTGACCCAGGTTCAACTCAAACCTGCTATCGAAGTCATGGGGCGAGCCTTTCTCGATGACCCGTTTCTGAAACACTTAGCTCCTGATGACGCGAAACGCGCCCGGCTTACGCCCGAGTTCGTGAGCATCGTCGTCAAGTATTGTTTCTTGTATGGGGAAGTTTGGACATTTCCCTCACTTGAGGGAGTCGCCTGTTGGCTGAGTCCCGGCAAAACATCGCCTTCATTCGCTGGAATGCTCCGAACGGGAATGCTCTTTATGCCGCTCAAGTTTGGGTGGACCGGGTTTCAGCGCTTCAATGAGGTCGTCACGTATACCGAGAAACTGCACAAGCAATTCGCCGCCGGGCCACATTGGTATTTGTGGGGCCTTGGGGTTGAGCCTTCCCAGCAGAGGAAGGGAGTCGGGGGAACACTACTCTACTCTGTACTGTCACAGGCAGACGCCGCTGGTCAGCCGTGTTACTTGGAAACGCAGAACGAGTCCAACTTGCCTTTCTACCAGAAACATGGATTTGAAGTGGTGAGCAATGGCGTTTTGCCGAAAAGCAATTTGCGTGTTTGGGCAATGCTTCGGAAGCCCAAGACCCAGTAGCCCAACCAAGAAGGGCCGCCCAACACTGGTTGCAGGCAACTCGCTTCGCTCGCCTTCGGCCTACTGGCGAGCGTCTGACCCCAACCCTTAGACATCATGAGCGAATCAGTCTCAGTACCCACCGAAATCGCAGAGCAGGTCTCACGGGCGTGCGCCGTAATCGCACGCCACCTGGCATCAAAACTACAGGCCATACACTTGTATGGTTCTGCGCTCGATGGTGGTCTAAAACCGTTCAGCGATATTGATTTGTTAGTGACCGTGAGCGCCAGCCCTGATGAGCCTATTCGGCAAGCCCTGGTGCTTGATTTGTTAACGGTCTCGGCACGACCGGGCGAGGACGACACTCTCCGAGCACTGGAAGTAACCGTTGTTGTCCACAATGAAGTTGTGCCTTGGCGCTATCCGGCCAGACGCGAACTACAATTCGGCGAGTGGCTGCGGAAAGACATCCTTGCCGGTATTATCCAACCTGCCGTTTTGGATATTGATCTTGCAATCTTATTAACCAAAGCAAGGCAACACAGTCTCGCCGTAATCGGCCCAGCGGCAGAGGAATTTTTCGAGCCCGTGCCTGAACATGACTTCTTTAAGGTGCTTGCCGACACGCTTAAGCAGTGGAATTCAGAGGCGGACTGGGCGGGTGACGAGCGAAATATCGTGCTTACATTAGCTCGCATTTGGTACAGTGCTGCCACAGGAAATATTGCGCCAAAAGATGTTGCCGCTGACTGGGTGTTGGAGCGCTTGCCCCATGAATATCAGTCCATACTGCATGAGGCTCAGCAAGCTTATCTGGGACATAGTGAGGATCATCTGGCTACTCGTACAGATCGAACGGCCGCTTTTATTCTTTTTGCCAAATCCGCAATCACTGATTTGCTTGCAGCTCACAATGCGTAACAATTCAATGTATGACGCACAAAGCTCCTTCTAACGAAAGCAAGGTATGGCGCGTTACGCAGTTCGCCGACCTGGAGCTGCTGCGCGCTAGTTACCAAACTCACTCTTTCCCCCGACATACCCATTGTTTACCATATTCCGCAAAACGGCTTCAGACAACGTAGCCTCGCTGCGTATGGCAACGGTGGTGAGCGTATTTGGCCTGCTGCTTTTTCTTCCAGTTGCTATCTACGAAGCCGCAGCTATTGACTTTACGGCCGTTAGCTGGGCAGAGTGGCTTCCTATTTTGTACTATGCAATCATTGTGACAGTGGTAGGCTTTATCCTTTGGTTTCAAGGTGTACAAAAGGTACCGGCAAGTACTGCGGCCGTTTTTACTGGTATAATGCCGGTGAGTGCCGTGCTGTTATCCTACTTAATTCTGCAAGAGCCATTCGCCTGGTCACATATCTGGGGTGGCTTGTGCGTCTTAATAGGACTCATCTTGATTGTGAGGCAGCCTTCGCAATGGGTAGCTCAGCTTGGTTAAAAGCTGCCAAACAGGAGTCCGAGGATGTTGAGGTAATTCATGGTTAGTTACACCACCGATGAGATTCGCGGCGCGCTTCGCCCGATAGCCTCGCTCCTTTCCAAGTCTGAGAAGGCTCAGCAGCGCGTCTCGCCAGGAACCTGGCAACACGTAATGCTTCGGAACAACATTCAGGCATTGCGCATCGCATTGTCACTGATCGAAGCGGATTCCACTATCGCGAAGGTGCTTGACCCCGGCGAGCTGACCGGGGCTTTGTCGGCACTTGAAACGATGATCGGTACAAGCGAGAATGCCCAGGAAAAGTTTGCGGCCGGAACTTCCCAACACACATTGCTACAAAACCGGATCAAGGCGCTGAAAATAGCGAAACGTCTAATCAAAATAGAACTTGATGGGGCGAATGACTAAATTTTGGGCAAATAACAGGAGGCGCATGAAGAGATTGAGCGTTGAGGCCCAGGAGAAGGCCGTGGACTTCCTCGCAAAGCAGGCTCGCCCACTGGATTGGGCGCGATACCAATATCACTTCGCGGACGGTGATGCTGAACGCGTTCTGGCTGAGCTGGCCCGCTTTGGCAACGCCGACGGTGGCTTTGGGAATGCCCTGGAGCCAGATTTGCGCCTGCCAGACTCGTCTGTGGTGGCAACAACAGTGGCGCTGCAAATTATGCGGGAGGTGAAAGCACCTTCCAACCATCCCTTGGTGAAAAACGCCGTGAAATATTTGCTCCAGACGTTTGATCCTGCGGCGATGGTCTGGCCCATCGTGCCACCAAACACGGATGACGCCCCGCATGCACCCTGGTGGAACTATGGGGAAAGCGTCGCGTCGGATTGGAACGGCTTTTTGGGGAATCCTCGCCCCGAAATCTTGGGCTACCTTTACGACTACGCACCGCCCGGCCTGCCTGCCTGGGTGCGAGCGCGTCTGACTGATGCCGCCATCAGCTACCTGGATGAGCAAGCAGACAGGGTCAGCATGTTCGACTTGCTGTGCTACAACCGGCTTATGAGGACGCATACTTTACCTGAAGATGTTCGGCAGAGTTTACTGAAGCGGCTACGGCCGTTAGCAATGTCGCTTGTAGAAACCGATCCAGCAAAATGGAAGACGTACGGCCTGGAGCCAATTGAAATTGTTGATAGCCCGAATTCTCCGTTTGCCGAATTGTTCTCCGAGATTGTGGAACTAAACCTGGACGCCGAGATCGCGCGGCAGTCAGACGATGGCGGTTGGCATCCCACCTGGTCGTGGGTTGGCGATGTCTATCCAGACGACTGGCCGATTGCCAAGCGCGAAAGCGCCGGGTTTCTGACGCTGCGCGCCCTTCTCACTTTGCGGAACTTTGGAAGGCTGGAACGAAGATAAAATTAAACACGAATTTCAATGAAGTACACCTTACAGGAGTTAACTTATGGCAAAAAAATCAACGAAAGGTAGTGGCAAACCTATTCCAAAAATTGAAATAGATTTGCGACTCACGCCACATCAAAGTCAAGACCTGCTTAAAACAGTACAGGCCCGCTTTGAGAATAACATGGACCGTCACGAGGGGCTTGAATGGGCAAAAATAGAGGCAAAGCTGGAAGCACAACCGGAAAAGCTGGCGTCGCTCAATGCTATGGAGAGCACGGGCGGTGAGCCAGACGTGGTTGGTTATGATGAAGAAACGGCCGAATACATTTTTTACGACTGTTCTGCGGAAAGTCCAGACGGCCGTAGAAGCATCTGTTATGATGAAGAAGGGCTGGCGCAAAGAGTAAAGAAAGGCATTCACCCGGCCGGTAACGCGGTAGAGGCCGCAGCCGCCATGGGCATCGAGCTTTTGAACGAAGACCAGTACCGGGCGCTGCAAGAGATGGGCGAATTTGACACCAAGACGTCGAGCTGGATAAAAACGCCTGTCGAGATCAGAAAGTTGGGGGGCGCTCTCTTTTGCGATCGCCGCTACAACACCGTTTTTACGTATCATAACGGCGCACAATCTTTCTATGCCGCCCGGGGCTTCCGTGGCGTGCTAAGAGTCTAAATGGCCTTCTCAGCCGCATCCCGCTAAATCACGTTGATCCACCCGCCACTGGTTACTTCTACTAACGTGATTCTGCATAAACCCTGGATTTTCGTCTTATGCCGACACGACAGCAGCAATTTCACCCTATTTAACGTCTTATGCCGAAGGTTAGGGCAAAAATTTCGGCATAACATTGAAAAACCCTTACTTATGACGAACCCAGTTCGGCATAATAATTGTTGGGACGGCTAAATATATTTTTAGGTCTATATAAATAAGAAGTCGCCGTCCCAACAACAGCATTAAGCCGACAAAACTGCACACAGATTTTGCGGCTTATGCAACTGAACGGGGCGACAGTTTCTTTAGATAGCTAAAGATGAAAAGTAAACATGGCTTTGACTTTAACGAAGGAAAAACGATTTGCCGTATTGTCCTCAATCTTGGAAATCGGGGGGCAAGGTACAAAAAAAGAAGTGCTAGATAACATCGACGCTCAAAACTATCTAGAGTTTAATGAGCATGACTTGTCTCTAAAGCATAATCGAAATGAGCTTTATTGGCGCAACGATCTTGCATACGTTAGAAAAGGGCTGGCTGACAATGGTTACATTGATGATTCTGAATGGAATCGGTGGACAATAACCGATGATGGTGTGGAGTATCTGAGGCAGATTTCCAATGAGCTTCTAGCTACTTCTTCGAGTAGCCTCAAAAAGCTAACTACAAAGGCTAACATAATAGCCAAGAATTGGGTAGATGAAGAATCTCAAGATTTCCAGTCTAGGCAAACTGAATTGGAACAAGATGAGCTAGGGTTGGCTAACCAAACTCAAACAATCGCCATAAATCGGATCAAGCGTTATCAAGCAATTGTAAATAAGCTGAAAAAGAAATATCAAGGTAAGTGCCAATTCAAAAATTGCGGTTTTTCATTTGTGAAAAAGAATGGGGAACTCTATAGTGAAGCCCATCACTTGATTCCTTTGGCACAAGGCGGTTCTCAGAATCCATCTAATGTAGTTATTCTATGCGCTAATCATCATAGGATGCTTCACTATGCTAAAGTTAGAATTTTTGATAGGGAAGCAGATCAACGACATGTGGAAATCAATGGCACTACGAATATTATTGTTTATTGATTGTTGTTTTAGTTGGTAATGTAAAGGATCGCCACTGTGCCCCAACAAAGCTTGCAGCCGACGCGAAGCGCCGCTGAAGCCGACGTTAGAACACTATAGTTTGAGAACTTTGCGGGCGTTGTCTAGCAGAATTTTCTGGCGGACATCGTCCTTCAGCTCCAGCGTTTCAAAGTCCTTGAGCCACCTTTCCGGCATCAACACGGGGTAGTCGGAACCAAACAGCACTTTGTCTTTGAGCAGCGACTTCATGTACTGCTGCAAAATCGGTCGGAAATATTTGGGCGACCAACCGGACAGGTCGATGTAGACGTTTTGCTTGTGTAGGGCCACCGAAAGCTGTTCTTCTTGCCAGGGCACGGCCGGATGCGCCATGATAATCGTGAGCGTGGGAAAATCGGCGGCAATATCGTCGATATAGGGGATGGGCTGGCAATATTTTAGCTTAAAGCCCCCCCCGCCCGGCTCGCGCGCCCCCACGCCCGTTTGCCCGGAGTGAAACAGTACGGGAATCTCTAAATCGGCACAGGCTTCCCACAGGGGGTAGAAGTGCGGATCGTTGGGGAAAAATGCCTGGGTGGTGGGGTGCAGCTTCAGGCCGCGCAAGCCCAGATCCTTCACGGCACGGCGGATTTCTTGCACGGCCGTTTTGCCCTTCCACGGATCCACCGACGCAAAGCCAATAAATTGATCCGAATATTGGTTGGCCACTTCCGCCACGTAATCGTTGCCAATGTAGGGCACGCCTGTGTTGGACTCGGCATCAATGGAAAAGATGACGCCAAAGATATCCAGGGCTTTGTACTTTTCGTACAGCTCCTCTGGCGTTTTGGGCAGGTCTTTCATGCCAAAATATTCGGCCATATCCTCTTTTTCTTTGGCAGCGGGATGGCCCGGCGGGTCCGGTACGTGAACGTGAACATCAATTGCTTTCATTCTATTTCCTTTTGAATTTTGTAGCTTTGAAAAAAACTCACCGCAAAGGGCGCAAAGTTTTTCACTTTGATCCTTTGCCTTCTTCGCATGCTTTGCGGTTCAACTGATCTGTCGCTCTTGGTCAGCCCAGTAGGGGGCACGCAGCACCTTTTTGAGGATCTTACCCGCGCCGCTCATGGGCATGGGCTCGTGCCGAATTTCCACGCTGCGAGGGCATTTATATCCGGCAATGAATTGGCGACAGTAATTTATGACTTCTTTCTCGGTGAGGGCAGCGCCTTGTTTGGGCACCACAATGGCGTGGATCGCTTCGCCCCATTTTTCGTGGGGAATGCCAATGACGGCGCAGTCGGCAACGGCCGTATGCTGGTAAATCACGTGCTCCACCTCGGTGGAATAGACATTTTCGCCGCCGCTGATGATCATGTCTTTGAGCCGGTCCACAATATAGATGAAGCCATCCTCATCAATGTAGCCCATATCCTCCGTGTGCATCCAGCCGCCGCGCAGGGCAACGGCCGTTTCCTCTGGCTGGTTCCAGTAGCCGCGCATCACGTGCGGTCCTCTCGTCGTAATCTCACCTACAGTGCCGGTGGGTAGTTCGTTGTCGTCCAGGTCCACAATTCGGACTTCCATCGCAAAAACCGGCTGCCCAGCGGATTCAATCTTGCCCGCGTATGGCCCTTCATCGGTGTTGTATTTGTCTAGCAGCATACTGACATTGGGCGACGTTTCCGTTTGCCCGTAGCCCTGAATGAACTGGCAGTTGGGGAACACCTGCCGCGCCCGCCGGATCACCGCCGGGGCAATGGAAGAACCGCCAAAGTTAATCTTGCGCAGGCTGGACACATCATAACTTTCCACATTGGGAACCTGGCACAGCATGTTGATCATCGTAGGCACCAAAGCCGTATGCGTAATTTGGTGCTGGCTGATCAGCTTAAGCATCTCGGCGGGCACG
>JBHIWP010000062.1:0-19815 GCA_041987425.1 Promineifilaceae bacterium (SeqCode)
TTTGCCCTTTGTCTTTGAGCGCTTCTGGCGCGGTGACCGGGCCAGGACCCACAGCGGCGGGGCGGGCGGCGGTCTAGGTCTGGCGATTGCTAAACAGATTGTGGCGGCGCATGGAGGTCAAATCGCCGTCACCAGCATTCCTTTTGAAGCCACCATATTTACCCTCACGCTGCCTCATTTGCCCAATTATGGGGTTAACTAGGACCATTTTTGCCCATTCTTAACAATTAGTTAACCGCTTTTTTGACACTTTATGGTAAAATGCGCCGGAATTTGGTTATGTCTTGTGAAAAATATAGCCAATGAGCGTACTGAGCATCTTAAAAAGAGTTTTGTTTACAGGTTTTACGGGCATGATCGATCAAGCAGATCGGTCGGTTGCAAGGAGAAGAACATGGTTGCAGTCCTGCTCTTGAATGCAAGCTACGAACCCCTGGCAGTGATTCCAAAACGGCGGGCGTTGTCTTTGCTGCTGCGTGAAGTGGTTGATGCAGCAACGGAGGAAGTGGTGGCGCTATCCAGCGCGGCTACGACGCTGGAGATTCCCACCGTGTTGCGGCTGCGGCGCTATGTGAACGTGCCCAAGCGCGGCGCTTCCTGGAGCCGTCGGGCGGTGATGCGGCGGGACAGCTACACCTGTATTTACTGCGGGGTGCAGCCGGGCGACCGGCAGAGCGGCCGTATTTTGCGCCATGTAGATTTTTCGGTGGACCATATTGTGCCCAAGAGCCGGAACGGCCGTAACAGCTGGACCAATACCGCCTGTGCCTGTTCCTCCTGCAACAACCGCAAAGGCAACCGCCTGCCCCACGAGGCAGGCATGCACATGCTGTGGGAGCCTAAAACCCCTCGCGTCGATTACCTGGTTGCTTCCGGTAATATTCCCGAGGCGTGGAAAATCTATTTGCAAATGTAGCGCTGCTAATATGTGAAAAATCTCCCAATTTAATGACTTTCTTACGCGTTTATGGTATCCTAGCCTTCGTGATTAAATAAGAAACGACCTTTTGCCACCCTACCTGGTACCAACTTCTGAGCCAATTCTGCTCTTCCAGAGCCAATCAGCCTTAGTTAGAAACAGTTTAGGAAACACTTGCCTTCAAGCGACTTGAGATTGAATGGCGTATGGCGTTACATGAAAAACTAAAATTCAGGCGCAGCCCAAAAGTCATTGCGCCTATTTCGAAACAAGCTCCAGAGCAGGTAGACGTATTAAAGAGACAATATACTCTCTTCTCTTTAATACCAATCCATCTGGACGAAACAATAAAAACGAACGTATTAACGTATGAGAGTTGCCCTTACTATACGGGCAACGAAGGAAACTAACGAAAGTAGATTTATGAGTAAAAATTTGAAGATTATTCCTCTGGGCGGCCTGGGGGAGATTGGTAAGAACATGACCATTTTTGAATACGGCCGTAATATGATCATTGTAGATTGCGGGGTAATGTTCCCCGAAAACGACTTGTACGGGATTGACCTCGTGCTGCCAGATTATCAGTATGTGATCGAAAACAAAGATATTTTGCGTGGTATTGTGCTGACGCATGGACATATGGACCATATCGGTGGCCTGCCGTACCTGCTCAAGAAGGTGAATGCGCCTGTTTACGGCACGGACCTGACGCTGGGCATGGTGGCAAGCAAGCTGGAAGAAGCTGGCATCCGCGAGCACGTTACGCTAGAGAAGATTGACGATACGCAAACGCTGCACCTTGGTCCGTTCCGGGTGAGTCCGTTTGCTGTGGCCCACTCCATTCCGGCTTCAGTTGGGCTGGTAATTGATTCACCAGCCGGAGCCGTGGTGCACACGGGTGATTACAAGCTGGACGAAACGCCTGCTGGCGGCCGCACCACCGACCTGAAGCGTCTGAAAGAGCTGACGCCCAACGGTGTGCTGGCTTTGCTGGCGGACAGCACCAATGCAGACCGCCCGGGCCGCACGCCAACTGAGCAGCTGGTGACGGATGCGCTGGATGAACTGTTTGTCGAGGCAAACGGCCGTCGCATCATCATTGCCACCTTCTCATCGGTTTTGGCCAGGCTGCAGGAAATTGTGAATCTGGCCCAGAAACACGGCCGTAAAGTGGCCCTCACCGGGCGCAGCCTGAAGCAAAACGTGGAGCTGGCCCGCGAACTGGGTTATCTGAAGATTCCCAAGAAGCTGCTGGTAGATATCACTGCCAAAGTACCGGAAAGCGATTTGGTGATTTTGTCCACCGGGTCGCAGGGTGAACCGCGCTCGGCGCTGAACCGCATGGCCAAGGGCGAACACCGCGAAGTGCAGGTGCACGAGGGTGACACGATCATCATTTCTGGCGGCACGATTCCCGGTAATGAAGAAGACGTGGGCCGGATGCTAAATAATCTATTTAGCAGGGGTGCCAACGTGGTCTATGGGCCGCTGGCTACCGTTCACGTTTCTGGGCACGGCAGCCGTGAAGATATGCGCATTATGCTGGAAACGGTCAATCCGCGCTTCTTAATTCCGGTGCATGGCGAAACGCGCCACCAGCATCTGCATGCGCAGCTGGCACAAAAGAGCGGCATGTCTGAGAAGAGCATTTTCATTTTAGACAATGGCTCCACCTGGGCCAGCGACGGCAAAAAAGCGTGGCTGGAAGACGCCGTACCGGCTAATGACGTCTACGTAGACGGCTCGCTCATTGGTGAAATTAGCGACGTTGTCCTGCGCGACCGCGAGCGGTTGTCACAGGATGGCTTTGTGCTGGTGTATGTGCCGCTGGACAAGAAGCGTAAGCTGGCCGGTGATGTGCAGCTGATTAGCCGTGGCTTCTTGCGCATGGACGCCTCGCAGGATCTGATGGACGAGGCGAAGCGCAACCTGAAGCGGGCCTTGAAGAAAAACGGCCGTTCACACGATGACACGATTCGTGAAACGCTGCAAAACTTCTTCTACCGCCAGACACAGTCCCGACCAGTAATCTTGCCCCACATCGTCCGCGTCTAACAAGAAACCGCGGAGACGCGGAGAACGCGGAGCTGTAGAAATTGCAGAGAATAACGGCCGTATCGATTTATTTCGGTACGGCCGTTTTTTCTGTGAGGTGATCTCGTTACTACCTGCTAAAATATTTGCAGAGTGTAAGACAAGGAAGGATGATAAACCGATGAATGCCCGAAAATTTGCCCGATTGGGCGTGCCACAGGGTGAGGCAATGCGTCTGGCCGGAACGGCCGTGCGCGATGCCCGTACCTTTGGTATTCCCAAGCGCGATATTCCCCAGCTGATTACGGCCGTGGTAGAAAACCCGGCCGACTACCTGCAGGATGAGCTGTTTGGCGACCTGGCCGCTGCCATTATGGCCCACGAAGAGGCGCAGCCCACTTTTAAACCCCGCAAAGAGCCTGCGCCATTCCAGATTTGGGGCGAGGATCTGGACGAAAATTCCGTGAACCAGATGAAAAACGCGGTCCAGCTGCCCGTTTCCGTGCGCGGCGCGCTGATGCCCGATGCTCACCTGGGCTATGGCCTGCCCATCGGCGGGGTGCTGGCTGTACGCAATGCGGTCATTCCCTACGCTGTGGGTGTAGACATCGCCTGCCGCATGAAGATGAGCGTGCTGGATATGCCGCTCTATACTTTGCGCGGCGAGCAGAAGCGCTTGGCCAACGCCCTGGAATACGAAACACGCTTTGGCATCGGGGCCAACTTCCGCAAGGGGGAACGGCGCGACCACCCGGTGATGGATGAGGATTGGCGCGTGACGGCCGTTACCCAGCGACTGCGCGATAAAGCGTGGGAGCAGTTGGGCACAAGCGGCAGTGGCAACCACTTTGTAGAGTTTGGCGTGCTTACCGTGCTCAATGACGATCTGGGCTTGCCCGAAGGGGAATACCTGGCGCTGCTGAGCCACAGCGGCAGCCGGGGTGCCGGGGCCACCGTCGCCGACTATTACAGCAAGCTGGCCATGGACCTGCATCCCGAGCTGCCCAAGGAGTTGCGCCATCTGGCCTGGCTGGATCTGGACAGCGATGCCGGGCGCGAATATTGGGCCGCTATGCAGCTAATGGGCCAGTATGCCGCCGCCAACCACGCCTGCATTCACCATCACGTGGTCAAAGCATTGGGCGCGAAGGTGATGTTAGACATAGAAAACCATCACAACTTTGCCTGGAAAGAGGAACACGATGGGGAAACGGTGATTGTGCACCGCAAAGGGGCCACGCCAGCGGGTGCAGGTGTGCTGGGTATTATTCCTGGCTCGATGGGTGCGCCGGGCTTTGTGGTGCGCGGTAAGGGCAACGAGGCGTCTCTGAGTTCGGCCGCACATGGGGCTGGACGGCGCATGAGCCGCAAGCAGGCCATAAAGTCATTCAACTGGTCTGCGGTGAAGAAATATTTGCGCGAGCAGGACGTGACGCTGCTCTCAGCCGGGCTGGACGAGGTGCCGATGGCCTACAAAGACATTCACGAGGTGATGGCGGCACAGGCCGATCTGGTGGAGACAATGGCCCGGTTTGATCCCAGGCTGGTGAAGATGGCCGCGGCGGGTGAGCGTCCTGAGGACTGATTAATGGTGAATTGTAAATAATTAATGGTAAATTGTTAATGAGGATGCCTTGCTGCGACGACTTTTAGGTTCGATACGGCCGTCTGCCACCAAACAATCCGCTGTTCCGCCCGTGCACCCCAGGGTGCTGCTGGTGATCCACAATCCGCGCGTGCCGTCATATGGCAATCGGCAGCTGCACGAGGTAATGCGCTGGCAAAATCCGGATGAACTGGTAGCCCAATACATTTACGACGTGAACGCTGCCAGCTTTGGCTATGTTAACTATGAAGTTACCGAGCGCATTGAGGTAGATGGCTTTCCGGTAAAGGAAGACGGCTTTGTTTATGACCCGGAAACGTACGTGCAGCGCTTTGTGACGCGAACCGGGTTTCACCAGCCAGATGCAGCGGATTACGGCCGTATCCTCCATGAGTTCAATATCATCCCCAAAATTAATGCCGACAGCATAGATGAGGTTTGGCTAATGGCTTTCCCCTACGCCGGTTATTTTGAATCGCGCATGGTGGGCAAGGATGCCTTTTGGTGCAACGCTCCGCCGCTGGTTACGCCACAGGCGCAGCGCCGCTTTGTGGTCATGGGCTTCAGCTTTGAACGTGGGCCAGGCGAAATGTTAGAAAACTTAGGCCACCGGGCGGAGTCGATTATGAGCCACGTCTATCGCCGCCAGGGGGGCGAGGCCAACCTGTGGGAGCGGTTCATTCGACATGAGAAGAGCCATCCAGGGCGGGCGGAGTGCGGCAACGTGCACTTTGCCCCCAACAGCGAGCGTGACTACGACTGGGGCAATGTGCGCACCGTGCCCAGCCGCTGCCATACCTGGCTCAACTTTCCCGATCTCAGCGGCGAGCCGCAGCCGGTAAACTGCCGTGAATGGGGCAACGGCGATATTCGCCAGCATCATCTGTGGTGGCTGGGGCATCTGCCACATGTACTGGGCCAAACGCGGGGCATTTCTAATAATTGGTGGGAGTACATCATCAACCCAAACAATGTTCGGTAATCTAGAATAACGGTGGCAGAAACGGCCGTTCCCCTCTTTATCATGTCTCCTAAACCCGAGTACTATACTTTACGTACTAGTGACTTCCCCGCCAGAAAACCTTACACTTAACATCATCTTACAAAGAATATTACAGAACCGTATTGTGAGATTTTGAATTTAGGATTAGATAGAGAAAAGAAAACGGAGAGAGCCTCATGACCATCATTATCGCCCTTACAGCCGCATCATTTGTAGCATCTGCCCTGGTCATCTCTGCTTGCGCCATGTCTTCGCGAGTGAGCCAGCGAGAAGGTATCGAAGAGTTTTATGCTTCTTGTGATGAATTGACGCCAGCAGCTACCAAGCCCGCTACCCCGTTTTCTGTGAACTAACCAAATCTGCCACCTCTGATTGGGAGTCTTGTTACGGCCGTCACTTAGTGACGGCCTTTTGGTTTCTACGGCATCCTACTCATTACCGCCGGTGTATTCAATTAGCACAAATTCCTCACCGGTCAGCAAATCTACGGCCCGAATTTCGCCAATGCCGGGGGCAAAGAATTTATGTTCCTGGGATTCTGGGTCTAGCGGCGTGTAATCGTAGGTTTGCAGCACGTTTTCGAAACGGCCGTATGGCACGGTCACCACTTCCGTAACGCTAAGAATATCGGCCATATCCTCAGCTTCCCCCGCATAATATTCCTGTCTTACCGTTTCCCCAATGTGCTCGGCTGGATGAGCAAACATCACAATGCCAGGCAGCGCGCCATCAACGCCTGCTTCCCAGGCGCCATCGTGGTCTTTCAGTACGCCATCTTCGTAGTTATCGACATCCTCACCCAAATACCAGACGTTCCCTGCTTTATCCTGGGCAAACCAGTCGAATGTTTCCTCAATTAGCTCGCCCTCTAGATAGACCACGTCCCGCACAATGGTGGCCTGAATACCCATGACTTCACGAGTTTTGCCCAGAATATCGATTTCGATGCGCTCCAGTCCCTCCTCAGTCATCCCCTCGTAAATGTATCTTGAGCCAGGGATGCGGGGAAAATAAGGGTTATCGATGCGTGCGACAAAATCGCCCGGATCAATAGTGACGCGATACGTGCCATTAGAATCTGAGTATCCTTCTGCTCGCAAGCTGTTATTTGCCTGCTTGCTACTCCCGCAAGCAAACAAGCCCAACAAAAATAGTAGAAAAATTGGCTTACTTTTCATTTTTTAACCTCCTTATGTAGCCGGTAATTGGCTGAAGTTTAGAGGCCGTGATTAAGAAACGAGTGAAGGATCTTTAGGAATCAGGAGAGTGGCTGTTGCTAAAGGCTGGTAGATGCACAGTGAGCGTGGTCCCCAGGTTTTCCTGACTTTCTACTTCAATGGAGCCCCCGTGCAGCCTGGCAATTTCCTGGGCAATGGCCAGCCCTAATCCGGCTCCGCCCGGGCCTTCGGCGGTTGGCAAGCGGGAGCGATCCGCCTCTACCCGGTAAAATCGTTCAAAAAGATGGGGCAATTTCTCAGCGGGAATTGGCGGCCCCGTGTTGCTCAGTTTGGTGATAATGTGCTGGTTCATTTGCGTGGCTTCCAGGGAAATGGCGCCCGCATGCGGCGTGTACTTAATTGCGTTATCCAACAGGTTCAAAAAGAGGCGAATGAGCAGATCGAGATGGCCTTTTATTACCAGGTCAGCAGCGATATTGCTCGTTATTTGGATTGATTTTTCGTCGGCTAACGGCCGTATCTGATCCAGCAGCGCCCCCCAAAAATCGACAACGCCAATGGCTTCTTCCGACCGCTGAATCTGGTTTTGCTCCAACCGGGCCATGTACAGCAAGCTATTGCTCAAATGAATCAGGCGATCTACCTGCTGCTCCATTGCTTCCAGCGTGGCTTTATAGACCTCGGCAGTGCGCGGGCGGCTGAGCGTTACTTCTAGCTGGCCCTTGAGCGCGGTAAGCGGCGTACGCAGCTCGTGCGCAGCGTCGCCTGTAAAGCGCTGCTCGCGCTTGAAGGCCGTTTCCAGTCGATCCAGCATGGCGTCAAACGTTTGCGCCAAACGGCCGATTTCATCCTCAGGCCCCTGATAGTGAATCCGCCTGCTCAATGCCTGTCCACTGATAGCGCGGGCCGTTTGGGTCATCTGGTCCATCGGCCGCAGGGCGCGCGAAGCGACAAACGTGCCGCCCAAACCGGCCAGCAGCAGCGCCAGCGGCAGTCCCCAATAAATTTGCCGCCGAAACGTAGCCAGCGTGTCCAAAACTGGCTCCAGCTCCTGGGATACTTGCAGCCAGCCAGCCTGGTCGCTGCCCGGGAGCTGAACCGGCAAATTGTAGCCGCGCCACACGTCGTCGTCCTCATTGAACGTGAAAGCACCAGCTGCCGTGGGCATCATCAGCGGGATGTCGTCGTCGCTGGTAAGCTGCCCCAGCAGCTGCCCGTCTTCAGCAAGCAGGCTGATGGCGAAGTCGTCGTTGAGGCGGCGGGCAAGCGCCTGCGTGTTCGGGGTGGATTGGAAGGCGAGACGGCCGTCTACTACCTCTACCATCACCTGCGCCTGAGCTGCCGCCAGCTCTAATGCGCTGTCGAACTGGTTGAACAAGGTGCGGCGAAGCTGAAGGTACAAAAACCCGGCAAAGAGGAGCAGGATCAGACCGAGGGCGGCCAGATACCAGAGGGTGAGGCGAAAACGGATCGGTAAGGGTACGGAGAACAGCCGTTTCTGCACCAGTTTACGCCTCGTCTCGCAGGCAGTAGCCAACGCCACGCACGGTGTGGATCAGCGACGGGGCGCCCGGTTTGTCCACCTTGCGGCGCAGGTAGCCAATGTACACGTCCACCACGTTAGATTCGTTGTAAAAGTCAAAGTTCCAGACGTGTTCGCCAATCTGGGTGCGGCTCAGGACCTGGTTAGGGTGCCGCATCAGATATTCCAGAACGGCATATTCGCGCGGGCTCAGGTCGATGAAACGGCCGTTTCTTTCCACAATGTATTTGGCGGTGTCCATACGCAGATCACCAATTTGCAGCACCGTGCCGGTTTGCAGCGGCGGGCGGCGCAGCAAGGCTCGCACCCGCGCCAGCAGCTCAGGAAAGGCAAAAGGCTTTACCAGATAATCGTCCGCGCCAGCGTCCAGCCCCTCAACGCGGTTGTCTACCGTGTCGCGGGCGGTGAGCATCAGCGTTGGTGTCTTGTTTCCCTCGGCGCGCAGGCGGCGCAGCAGAGCAATCCCGTCCAGACCTGGCAGCATGATGTCCAGAATCAGCACGTCATAGTCGGCTGCGCGGGCATAATCCAGCCCCTCACGGCCGTCCTCGGCCACGTCTAGAGCGTAGCCCGCTTCGGTCAGCCCCTGGCAAATGAAGTTGGCAATGGTGGGTTCATCTTCAACGAGTAAAATGCGCATAGCCTTAAGTTTAGCAGATGGGATTAAGAAATTCATGAAGGCGGGCGTTTCGTTTTTTGTTACACTCGGGGCATGAAGCTTTGGGGAAAACGGCCGTTACTCTTGTTGCTATTTTACTGTTTTTGTCTGGCAGCCTGTGCCTCCCAGCCGGTCACCTCAGATGACCTGCAGCCGCCAACGTTTGTGCCCCAGCCAGAGTCGGGGTCTATTGCCACGGTGACGGTTGGCAGCAATCAGTTGGCAGTAATCGGTAGTCAGGTGGCCGAGTCTGAAATAGTGACGACGGCTGCGCCAACGGCATCCCCAAGCGCTACGCGCCACGTGCCTACCGCTACAAATGTGCCGCCAACAGCAACGTTGCCACCTCCAAGCGCCACGCCAGACCCCTATGCTGACCTGACCATCGACGCCCTGACGGCGCGCACCTACGGGGGCGGGGAGCTGGACATCATCGACACGCTGGAAGAAGGGGAACTGTTTACGCGCTACCTTATCACGTACCCAAGTGACGGGCTGACGGTGTACGGCTTCATGAATGTGCCCAATGACGGCAACGATTTTCCCGTGGCGCTGGTGCTGCACGGCTACATTGACCCGGCTGAATACGATACGCTGGCCTACACGCAGCGCTATGCCGATGCGCTGGCCGAGGCGGGCTACTTTGTTATTCATCCCAATTTCCGCAACTATCCACCGTCTGATGACGGCCCAAACCCCTATCGCATTGGCTATGCAATTGATGTGTTGAATCTGATTGCCATTATTCGCGAGCAGAGCCAGGACCCGTTTGGCTATTTGCGCCGGGCCGACGAAAATCGCATTCATTTGTGGGGGCACAGCATGGGTGGCGGGGTTGCGCTGCGCGTGCTCACAGTGAACAATGAGCCTTATTTGCGTGCGGCCGTTCTCTACGGTTCAATGAGCGGCGACGAGCGGCAAAATTTTGAGCAAATCCAGGTCTGGTCTGGCGGGCAAAGCGGGCCTTTTGAGCTGGCGGCCAGCAACCAGGATTTGGCGGCAATCTCTCCCATCAACTTTCTAGATCGTATCAACACCCCCATTAGCATTCACCACAGCGAGCACGACGAAACGGTGCCTATTGCCTGGAGCAGTGACCTGTGTGAGCGGCTCCGTGCGCTAAACAAGCCAGTGGAATGCCACACCTACTATTACACGCCACACACCTTTCGCGGCCAGGCGGATGAGCTGTTCATAGAGCGCGTGACGCGCTTTTTTAACGAAAATTAAGTTCAGATTGGTCCAATCTTGGAATTGTCTCCAACGCTAAGAATTTTGGTAAAGATTGGACCAATCTCTCCAGGCAGATTACAATGCAGGGCATCAAATTTAATTAACGTATCCAACCAACATTGGCGGCTAGGGTTCCGCAGCAAGTTGCTGGCCGGTCCGAGCGCCGCATAACCCGCAGTGATGGCAACTGCGGCAGCATCTAGACGGATAAAAGCCTTGGGGAATGCGGTTGGCGTGAGCACAAAGCCGTGCTCATGCTGCTTTCGCATTCTTTGGAGGTGCTTTTATGTTTCGTGTAGCTGGTTGGCAGCGTTCCTCGCATGTAACGGCCGTTTTTCAGGCGCTCTTCGTTACGTTCCTCTGGTCAACTTCCTGGGTGCTAATCAAAATTGGCCTGGTCGATATTCCGGCGCTTACCTTTGCCGGACTGCGCTACGGGCTGGCGTTTTTGTGCTTGCTGCCCTTCTTTTTCCGCAGTGGTGGCATCGACGAAGTGCGACGGCTGAACGGTGGAGGCTGGGCCGGATTGCTGGGGTTGGGGCTAATTTTTTATGCCGTGACGCAAGGCGCGCAGTTTTTGGGACTGGCCTATCTACCGGCAGTGACTGTGAACGTGATGCTGGGCTTTACCTCGGTAGTGGTGGCGCTGTTGGGGTTGGGGCTGCTGGGGGAACGGCCGTCCCGCTGGCAGTGGGTGGGCATGTTCGTGGCTCTAGGCGGGGGGCTGCTTTACTTTTACCCCGTGCAGATTCCCCAGGCACAGCTGGCTGGTTTTGTGGCGGTAACGATTGGCGTGCTGGCGAATGCGGGATCGGCCGTTTTGGGTAGGTCGATTAACAGGCGGGGGCATTTACGGCCGTTAACCATCACAACCGTGAGCATGGGAATAGGGGCCGCGATATTGTTGATCTGTGGCCTTTTCTTTCAAGGACTGCCTACGCTTCGCTGGCAAAGCTGGGCCATTATTGGCTGGCTGGCGGTGGTAAACACGGCTTTTGCCTTCACCCTTTGGAACGTGTCGCTGCGTACGCTGTCGGCGATGGAGTCGAGCATCATTAACAACACGATGGCGGTGCAGATTCCCCTTTTGGCCGTGCTGTTTTTGGGTGAGCGTTTGAACGGCCGTGAGGTAACCGGGCTAGTTGTGGCGATTGTTGGCGCGCTGCTGGTGCAGCTAGGTCGAACGCGCCAGCGATGAAGATTGGACCAATTTTGTTTAAATTGAGCGGCACAAAATTCGAGGCAAATTGGTCCAATCTAGCCGCTACTTATTGAGCATGGTCCATAAAAAGCTGTAAACGTCGGTGGCCTCTTCGATGAGCTTGGCGGTGGGTTTGCCCAGCCCGTGCCCGGCGCGCATTTCTATGCGGATGAGGAGGGGATTACGGCCGTTGTCCGCCGCCTGAATGGCCGCAGCAAACTTTTTGGCGTGCATGGGCACCACACGGTCGTCGGTGTCGGCCGTGGTGATGAGAAGCGGCGGATAGGTGCGATCTGGCCGAATGTTGTGCAGCGGCGAGTAGGCCAGCATGAAGCGAAAATGGTCTGGATTCTCCTCGGCATTGCCATATTCAGAGGTCCAGTAGCGTCCGGCGCTGAACTTGTGGTAGCGCAGCATGTCGATCACCGGCACGCCGCAGTGAACCGCACCAAACAGGTCTGGCCGCTGCACCATGCAGGCGGCGACCAGCAGCCCTCCGTTGCTGCGCCCTTCAATTGCTAGCCTCTTGTTATTCGTGTAGCCACCAGCAATGAGCCATTCCCCGGCGGCAATAAAATCATCGAAGACGTTTTGTTTATTTTCTAGCATGCCCGCCTGGTGCCAGGCTTCGCCATACTCCATACCGCCGCGCAGACAGGCCTGTGCGTAAACGCCGCCGCGCTCCAGCCAGGCCAGCCGGGTAGGGGAAAAAATTGGCGTCATGGCAATGTTGAAACCGCCGTAGCCGTAAAGCAGGGTGGGATTTTGCCCGTCGAGCGCCAGGCCTTTTTTGTAGGTAAGGAACAGCGGCACCTGGGTGCCGTCTTTGGACGGATAGAAAACCTGCTTTGTTTCGTAGTCGTCGGGATCAAAATCGAGCGCTGGCTGATCGAGTACGGTTAACTCATCTGTGGCAAAATCGTAGCGCAAAATGGTAGGCGGGTAGATGAAGGATTGGAACTGGATGAACAGCTCCGTGTGCTTGCGCTCGCCGGATAAATCGAAGATGGTGCCGGGCACGGGCAGCTCAATTTCGCCCAGCAGACGGCCGTCTAGCCCGTAGCGGTGCAGCTTGTGGTGGCCGTGGTGCAGGGTGGCAACGATGAACTGATTGTTGACGATTCGGCTGAAGGCAATAGCGTCCTCACTTTCAGGGATGAGCGTTTGCCAGTTGGCGGGGTTTGGATTGGTGAGGCTGATGGCGATGATACGGCCGTTGTCCGCTCCATTGTCCGTCTGAAAGTAGAATTTTCCACCGTCGTTGCCCAAAAAAATGTAGCCCGCGTCCATGTCATCTAAAAAATAGATAAACTCTTCGCTCTCCAGTGGACGGTAGTAGAAGCGGTTGCGGCGGTCGGTGCCATCCCAAACGTGCAGGGTGAGGTAACGGCCGTCTTTGGTCACTTCAGGATGGAAGCCTAAGTTTGGCGCGTCGGGCCGGGCAAAGACAATCTGGTCAGCGCTCTGCGGCGTGCCTAATTTGTGGAAGAAAACCTGCTGATGGGTGCTGGGCGGTGCATCTGGCATTTCATCCGGGCTGGGGTAGCGCGCATAGAAAAAGCCGGAGCCATCGGGCAGCCAGGCAGCGTTGGTGAATTTGGCCCAGCGCAGCACTTCTGGGCTGTCTTGCCCGCTCTGCATATCGCGAATATGGATGGTTTGCCAGTCGCTGCCGCTTTGGGAGAGGGAGTAGGCCAGGAGACGTCCGTCTTTACTGTAGCTCTGGTTGATAAGCGCAATCGTGCCATCCTCACTAAGCGCGTTGGGGTCCATTACTTCTTCGAGGGGCGCATTGAGGTTGGCCTGTTTGTATAGAATCGGCTGGTTTTGCAGACCATCATTTTTCTGCACGACGTAGTAGCCATCATCACCCTTGCCTTTGCGGCTCGGCACGCTGCTCTTGGGGTAATTCCATAGAGTTGTAAGCCGCTCTTTAAACTGTTGGTGGACGGGCAACTCGGCCATAATGCTTTGGGTGAGCTCATTTTGGGCTTCGACCCAGGCTACCGTCTCTGGGGATTCAGGGTTTTCTAGCCAGCGGTAGGGGTCGGGAACGGCCGTGCCGTGGTAATTGTCAACGACTTCATCAGTATGGGCGGCTGGATATTTAAATGAATGACTATCCATTTCTAGCTCCTTATTTTGTGATCCATGGTGTCGAATTTTAGCATAACTTGTTTATGTGGAACCGGAGCTGGCAGAAATTGTCTCGTCAAATTTTGCAATGTGATACCTCCGGCAGTTGTTGATGGTAGGGGATGTGGTACAGTTTTGTTCCTTACCAGGAGCCACTTGTGCTGTGTTCGAGCCATAGCTCTGAAACGCCTTGGAGGTTTTTATGCCTATTCAACCGAATTTTCTCGAGCGACTTGCTATTTACAACCTGAATTTAGTGCCGGGGGTGATACTGGATTTAGGCGGAGCCTTGGCCTTTCAGACGTTGGCGCTGGCGGCGAAGATTGGGCTGTTTAAGGCATTGGTAGAAAAGCCGTTAACTTCTGCTGAACTTGCCCAAAAGCTAAACAGCCATGAACGGGGTACTGATTCCTTACTGCAAGCCTTGCAAGCAATTGGCTATGTTTCGGAGCGAAACGGCCGTTTCACAAACACCTCTATCGCGGAAAAATGGATATTAGATGATGAGGTATTTAATCTTGGGGCGTCGGTAACTTTTTGGACGGCCGTCTTTCAGGATTTAGCGCCAGATTGGCTAGAAGTGATGCAAACGGGGGAACGGCCGTATGGCAACATCTACCAATGGCTGGAAAACAAGCCAGCCATCGCCGATGCCTTCCAGCAGCAGCTTATGGCCAACGTCACTTTTACTGGAGCAGATGTGGTTAAAAAGCTAGCGTTGCCAGCCACGGCAGAAAAGGTGCTGGATGTGGGTGGTGGACATGGGCTCTTTAGCATTCTGCTCTGTGAGCAACACCCTCAACTGCATGCAACCGTG
The DNA here is from genome assembly GCA_041987425.1 of Promineifilaceae bacterium (SeqCode). Taxonomy (GTDB): domain Bacteria; phylum Chloroflexota; class Anaerolineae; order Promineifilales; family Promineifilaceae; genus Leptofilum. Next base: position 14,329 of record JBHIWP010000062.1, read on the forward strand.
CTTGATACACCTACAGCTTTACAAACGGCCAAAATCAACCTGGCTAAGCATAATCTGGCCGAACGAATCCAGCTGCAATCCGGAGATTTATGGCAGGAACCATGGGGCGACGGCTACGATGCCATTCTGCTTTTTAACCTGATTCACCATTATGATGAGGCGAAAAATATTAAACTCCTCAAGCGTTGTGCTGCGGCGCTCAAGCCAGGGGGGCAAGTTGCTATTTTAGATCAAATCGAGGGAAAGCTGGCCGGTAATGTTGCGAATGCCGTGATTAAGCTAATTGCCCTGCATTATTTCTTATTGGCAGACGGCCGTGTATATGCCCATGACGATATTCTGCGTTGGTTCCAGCAAACAGGCTTCACTGATGCCAAATTCCATGGAATGGCCAAGGCTCCCGGTACAAGCTTGCTGGTTGCCCGGAAGTCAGCGTAAGGTCAAAACGGAAGCTGACTCTGTATTGGTTATTTTCCCAAATGTTTTTTGAAAAAGTCGGTCATGGTGGTGTACACCTTGACACGGTTTTCATACTTCAACACGTCGTGTCCTTCGTCGGGAAACATGAGGTACTCCACCTCTTTGCCCATGCCGCGCAGTTCCTCCACCAGCTCACGAGACTCCTGCTCAATGACGCGGGGATCGTTTTTGCCCTGCACCACCAGCATGGGACACTGCACCTGCTCAATGTAGGTGCGCGGCGAGCGTTCACGCATGAACTCCTGCTCCGTTTCCGGGTCGCCAACAAGCATTTTGATAAATGGCTTCCACGTTTCCGGCACGCGGCTGGCAAAGGTGAGCAGGTCGTAGGGGCCAAACATGTCGATGGCGGCCGACCAAAGCTCGGGGTGGCGGCTGGCCAGGGTGAGGGTCATGTAGCCGCCGTAGGAACGGCCGACCACCCCGGCGCGGTTCACGTCGATGCGCTCATCGTTTGGCAGAACCTTGGTCATGGCGTGAACATGGTCCAGTCGATCGGCGCCGCCCCAGTCGCGCACAACGTGCTTCATGTAGCTGAAGCCGTAGCCCGTGCTGCCGCGTACGTTGGGCACAAAGACGGCAAAGCCGTTTAGCGTCAGGTATTGAATGAAGGGCATGGAAAACCAGGCGAAGTCTGGCCGCTCCTGCCCCTGCGGGCCGCCATGGATGTAGTAAACCAGCGGGCGCGGTCCCTCGTAGCCCAGTTCGTCGGCGGGCAGGTAAAGCCGGGCAGAGATACGCAGGCCGTCATAGCTGGTGAAGGGGTAATCCTCGCCTGGAGACAGGCAAGCCTGGGGCAGGCCAAGAATGCGTTCGCGGGTGTGCTGCTGGAGATCGTCCCGATTTTTGCCGCTGATGGTGTAGATTTGGGTGGGCGAAACGGCCGTTGAAAAAGACAAGACATATTCATCCTGTTCTTTGTTGTACTTGAGGGATTCCAATACGCCGCCAGAAAGCTCGCCCTTACCGCACAGCAGGCGCGTGGCCCGCATTTTCAGGTATTCTTCATCCAACTCGGCTTCATAGGCCCATGAGCTGCCGTCGATGTTGTAGATGAGCAAGTAGGTTTGCCCGTTGAGGTGACGAACGTTTTCTAACTCGCCCACGCCTTCGTGCTGCGTGCCGGAGATAGGTACCTGCTTCAGGTCCGTAGGATTGTCGAAGCTGAGATAAGCCATTCCATAGGTATCTTCAAACTCGGAGGTGGCCAGCAGGAGGCCGCTGTCGTTGCGAATGAAAAAGACAGGCCCAATATTGTACTTGCGCGGCTGGCTCTCTGGCGTGCGCTCCGCCATTGGCATACCCAATAGGGTGGTGGGTTTCTCGTCGCCTAAATTGAGGCGGAACAGTACGCCGTCTCCGGCGCCATAGCCTTCTGCTAAAATGAACTGCGTGTCGTCTTCATTGCTGCCGCTGGGCATGCCACCAAACCGACTTTCGTTAAGTTTGGTCAATTCTCCAGTTTCCAGGTTTCCCAGGTAGGAGCGAAAAAGCGACTCAGAACTAGCCTCGGCAATGAAAATGAGCGTGCTGCGGTCTATATCGGGTTCGTCGATGGTGACGCGATGGTCGGCAAAAGCCTCGGCAAAGAGGGGTTGCGGGTAGCCACCTTCTAGCGGAATGGTCATGGGCAGATAATTTTCATCGCCGTCCTGGTCGATCATGACGACAATTTGGGCCAGTTTAGGGAATACAACGAAGGAGTGGCCGTTCATCAGGTGAGGGTTTTGCAGGGCGATGTCTGGGGGCAGCAGCGGTTCTGGCACGCTGCCACCGCGATCCATCACGTAGAGGCTGTTACGGCCGTTTAGATTGCTAATGAAGTAAATGCGGTCATCAACGAGCTGCGGTACCAAAAAGAGCCGCGCGGATAAAAAGGATTCAATTCGCTTCATGTTTTTCTCCTAATTTTTTAACGCTGAGGCGCAGAGGACGCAGAGATAAATCTGCCCAATCTGCGAAATCGGTTGATTTTTCTTCATGGTTGCGACCTGGCTCAACTATTTACGAAGTTGCATAGTGAACAATTTTCGGGTGGGAGCGGTGTCGATGTCGGAGCTGTCGTCGGCCAAGCCTTTGGCTACCGAGCCGGTGACAAGGATCGCCCTGATATGTGAATTTTGGCGGAATACGGCCGTGTTGCGCCGCGCAATTTCTAACCGTTCGTCGGAAATTTGCTTCATGACTGTTCCTCATCGGACTGTAGGATGGGGTAATAAGCAACGGTAAGGCCATACAGCTTTTTAGCGGAGTCCTCTTGTGTTTCTTTTGGGGTGGCTTCCATTTCATCGAGCAGGCTTTGGAGACGGCCGTAAAACGCCCGATACTGTTCCGCGGTTAGCCGCAGCGTGGAGCGCCACAAAATACCGCCTGAGGCCCCATCTTTAAACGGATTTTGCTCTGATTGCCGCACCGTACGCTGAATTTCAGAGCGAGTCACGTCAAAAATAGTGCTCAGCATGCGGTCTAGCTCTTTAGAAGCCGTGGGTTGATCCGCCAGCAGCTGGTTGTCGATGCGGTAGTTGCGAGCCACAACCTGATACTTTTTTTCTACAATGCCAGATACCAGATTGGTTTCTACAACCTGGATTAACCCATGCTTTTCCATCAAATTAACGTGGTAATACAGTTTGGTTGCTGGCAAGTTCAGCTGTTCGGCAATGTCTTTGACCGTTTTGGGTTGCTTCAGCCGCTGCAAAATATCGAGCCTGGTGCCGTGGGCAATTACCTTAAGGAGATCCAGGTCATCTACAACAAATTCGACGGCCAGTTCATCAGGTAAGGGCATTTGCTTTTTACTTTAGGTAAACATTTGAATATTTTTAAATGATTGAAGAGATTTTAATTTAGATGGTAATGCGTGTCAAGGAGGTGAGTTTAGGTTACCTGTAAGCTCCCTTGTAAGATCATTCGCCCATAATTTGCACCGTCAGCAGGTTGACCGTTTGTTCCATCGTGAGCCATCACCTGCCTGAACTTGGCAAATTATCGTTTCCCTAAATTTAGCGATTCAGATCGTTAATCACTGACCCCAACCTTTCAATTCTACCAATCACACAACGAGCGACTACAAATTATCCTGTGTCAAAAATTCTTGGAAGTCTTCAACTTTATTTGAGCCGTCAGGCCACTGGTCTCGGACAGTACGTTTTAGAGCAGCTGCTGTTCTTTTTGGTGGGCTGGGTGCCTACTATTGTGGGGATTGGCCTGCGCGGATTTTGTTACCGTCTTATCTTAAAGATGGAGGGGCTGGCAGCTATCGAAAGCAATGTGCGCCTGCGGTTTGCCAGCAACATTACGCTAAAAAATGGGTCGTATTTAGACCAGGGCAGTTATTTGCATGCCTGCGCCAACGGCATAGAAATTGGTGAAGATTCTATTGTAATGCACGGGGCCGTGCTGCATGTTTATAATTTTCGCGACTTGCCAAACGCTGGCATTAAGATTGGGCGCGACAGCTTGATTGGTGAGTACAGCATCATTCGTGGCCAGGGCGGCGTGTCAATTGGGGATCGCGTGTTTACTTCTCCTTTTACCCAAATTATTGCGGTGAACCACATATTTGACGATCCAAAACGGCCGTTTACCGAGCAAGGTATCACCGCCGAAGGCATCGTCATTGAAGATGACTGCTGGCTGGGTGCTGGCGCGGTCATTACGGATGGCGTACGCGTGGGCAAAGGCTCTGTGGTGGCCGCCGGGGCCGTCGTTACCAAAGACGTGCCGCCTCATTCTGTTGTCGCTGGCGTACCGGCCAAAGTAATTAAAACCATCGACGGGCAAACTGCTGCCCAGGAAAAAACGATCTATTTTTAAACGAAGTCTAAGTCTACAGATAGAGCTTAAGAAAACGATCTTATAGTGTTGCGTATACAAACAAACCTTTTATCGCATACGCAAAAGTAAATTGGTGCAACTAAACTATGACCACACTATCCGTTGTTATACCGGCCTATAATGAAGAAGATGGGATTGCTGAAATTGCCCATCGCGTATTGGCTGTTCGTGATTCCCTCCGCGAAGTTGGCGTTGAGGGCCTGGAATTACTCGTTGTGGACGATGGTTCCAAAGATAAAACCGTAGAGATTGCCAGCAGCATTGACGGCGTAACGCTGATTAAGCATCCAAAAAACAAGGGATATGGTGGTGCACTTAAAACTGGTTTTAGCCAGGCAAAAGGGGAGCTGATTGGCTTTTTAGATGCAGATGGCACGTATCCTCCAGAGTATTTCCCCAAACTGTGCGTAGAAGCGTTGAATGGTTCAGAGATTGTGGTGGGTTCCCGCATGGCTGGTGCCGACAGCCAGATGCCGATGACGCGCCGCGTAGGCAACTTTTTCTTTGCCAACTTGCTGAGCATTTTAGGCCGCCAGCGCATTACAGACAGCGCCAGCGGGATGCGTGTTTTTAGGCGTGAAGTGCTGCAAAAAATCTATCCACTGCCGGACGGCCTAAACCTGACGCCGGTAATGAGCACGCGGGCGCTGCACGAGCAAATCAAGATGACGGAGATTCCAATACCGTATAGCGAACGGCTGGGCCGCTCTAAGTTGAGCGTGGTACACGACGGCCGTCTCTTTCTGGAATCGATGATCTGGACGGCCATGACCTATAATCCCGTGCGCATTCTGGGTTTGGTGGGTTTGGCCGGTATTGGGCTTGCTGCCCTGGTATTGCTGGGCCTGGTGGTTGCCCGCATTGGTGACACCACCACGTTGGGTGCCTGGGGGGTAACGGCCGTTTTCACAGCCCTTATTAGCTCAGTCGGTGGCATCAGCATTTTTGCTTTGGGTGTTACCTTTAACTATTTGGTCTCCATTTTCCACAAGCAGCCAATCCGCCAGGGATTATTCAGCAAGCCAATTTTTAAAACCCCCATCAATCATCAATTTGGCTGGCTAGGAATTTTGGCAGTATTGTTAGGTGTGGCTTTGGGTGCTGGCAGCCTGTTCTTAGCTATAAGTCAAGATTGGCCAATTCAGCGTGTCTGGCTCTACCTCTTGGGCA
>JBHIWP010000063.1:0-19802 GCA_041987425.1 Promineifilaceae bacterium (SeqCode)
CGTAGGGCACGACGGCAAAGGCACCATTCGCCAGATGAGCGGCTTCCGCATGAACAAAGCGCCGGGGGCTGGTGGCAAGTCAATCTTCAAATCCGATGAGCTAATCGGTGCTGTAACGGTCCATGAGGGCGATGACATCTTTATCCTGGCCCAGAGTGGCAAAATCATTCGCTTTGGTGCCAGCGAAGTGCCGCCCAAAGAGGGCGTGGTGCAAGGCGTTAACTGTATGGAAGTGCGCAATGATGTGGTAACGGCCGTTGCTATTGCCGTCCTGGAGAACTGATGACCGTTTTTGAAGATGGTGAAGACTACGTTGAGCAGGCGTTTGCGGGCCTGACTTTGACGCAAGAAGTGGTAACGGCCGTTACCTTCGAAGAATGCACTTTTACTAACTGCAACTTCAGCGAAACTCAGTTCAAACGCTGCACCTTCCGTGATTGTGCCTTTCAGAATTGTGACTTAAGCTTGCTAGACGTAGATTACAGTACCTTCCAACGCAATAAATTTGAGCAGTGTAAGCTGATTGGCGTGAATTGGGCCAAAGTCGGCCGCATTGAGTTGATTGAATTCCACGGCTGCAATCTGAGCTACGCTACCTTTATGGAGCTCGATTTAAGCAAAGCGGTCATCACCGGCTGCCTGGCTAAAGAAGCCACCTTTGCCGAAACCAATCTCACCGAGGCCAATTGTACCGATACTGACTTCACAGATAGCCGCTTCGTTCGCACGAACCTCACCAGGGCCGATTTCCGTGGTGCGCGCAACTACAGTATCGTCGCTGATTTGAACACGGTCAAACAAGCAAGGTTTTCGCTGCCCGAAGCCGTAGCGCTGCTGCACGGTCTGGACATTATTTTGGAGGACCCGACGTTCTGAATTTAAGGACGATACGGGGAAAGGAATAAGGAAATGACGCAACTTACGTCGCGGCCAACCAAAATAAATCGACGTGAACTGCTTACGGCAGCCTTTCTGGCCACGGCCGTTCTCCTGATCATTACCCTCATTGCCGCGCTTGTCTGGCTGCTGCTGCCCTACCAGCAGCTCGCTACAGTAGGTAACGTAGCGGATTTCCCGCCGTCCGACCAACCATACCCGTCAAACTATACCGATATACCCGTCTTCATTGTCAACACAGGTAATGGGATTTTTGCTTTTAGCAAACGCACGCCACGGCCTGAGCCATGGGACTGTATTTACGCCTGGGTGCCAGCAAACGGCGAATTCACCGACCCATGCAGCGGCAGCAAGTTTGCCTTAGATGGCACCTTGTTAGAGGGTCCAGCCGAGCGTGGTCTGGATCGGTATGAAGTGCGGGTGCAAAACGGCCGTATCCAAATCAACTTTGATAAACTCATTCTTGGACAACCGTAACTGTCAGTCTTCGAATTTAATCAACCAAAAGGAACCAACATGTTAGACAAAGCCAAAGCTTTACACGATGAACTTATCCGCCTGCGACGAGACATTCACGCCCATCCTGAGCTAGGGTTCCAGGAATTCAGAACGGCCGCACTCGTAGCGGACACCCTCACCGAACTGGGCATCGACGTGCAAACCGGCGTGGGCCAGACCGGAGTAATCGGCCAGATTGGCACCGGGGACGGCCCCACCATTGCTATTCGGGCCGACATGGACGCCCTGCCCATCCTGCAAAAGTCAAATGCGTCCTACAAATCCCAAAACGACGGCGTCATGCACGCCTGTGGGCATGATTCCCATACGGCCATGCTGCTGGGTGCCGCCCATTTGCTCAAGCAAAGCCTGGCGGACGGCGGCTGGCAGGGCAACGTTCGCTTTCTCTTCCAGCCGTCTGAAGAAGCCTTTGATGAAAACGGCATCAGCGGGGCCACGGCCATGATTAGTGACGGCGCGCTGGAAAACGTCGATGCCGTTATTGCCCTGCACGTGGCCTCTCATGTTCCAGCCGGGCAGCTTCTTTTTCAAGATGGCTACTCGCTGGCCAACGTAGATTCCTTCAAGGCATGGGTTCGCGGCGATGGCGGGCATGGCGCCTATCCGCACAGCGGCAGCGATCCGCTGCATATGCTCAGCCTCATTTTGCCCGCCATTTATGCCATTCCCTCGCGCCGCATCAACCCGCTGCGCGGCTGCGTGGTAAGCCTGGGCGAAGTCAGCGGCGGCGCAGCGCCCAACGTTATTCCCAACGAGGTATTTATTCAGGGGACCATTCGCTCCTACCATGATGACGTACGCGAACAGCTTTGGGCTGAGGTGGAAAATGCGTTCAGGCTAAGCGAGCATATGGGTGGCAGCTACGCCTTTCAGTTGAGCAAGGGGTATCCGGCCTTGTTTAACGATGAACAGGTAAATGAGTGGATGCGGGATGTGGCCAAGGAGTTGGGGGGGGATACGGCCGTCATCGACGCCGAGTTTGGCATGGGGGCCGAAGATTTTGCCTACATGAGCCGCGAGGCAAAAGGCGCTATGTTTATGCTGGGTGCAGCCATTAACGACGGCGTCGTGCGCCATCACCACACCGATATTTTTGACATCGATGAAAGCGTTCTGCCTCTGGGCACGGCCATTTTGGCCGAAACCGCCCACCGCTTTGTAACGGGCAAAGTCCGTTAAAAAGATTGACACATCGCGCCAAATGTGCAGAATTTGTCAAAAAAACGGAAGAGCACGTGTGAAGAAACAGAGGATGTACTATAATAACGCCGTATTGAGAACTTCTTGCTCTCATACACTTTCTTTTGACAAGTCGTTGGAGGTAAACTATGGCAGGTCCGGCTAATGAAGATAAGTTCTACCCAAACCGCTGGGTGCGCATCATCCTAATCGCTACCGAAGAAATCGTAGGTAAAAATGGTGTGAACGCTCTGCTAAATATGGGTGGCCTGTCTCACTATATTGATAACTACCCGCCTGACAATATGAAAAAAGAGGTTCCCTTCACCCACGTAGGGCAGCTGCAAGAAGCGTTTTGGGACATGTACGGCGCACGCGGCGCGCGTGCCTTTGCCGTACGTGCCGGCAAGAAAACGTTTAATGATGGTCTGGATAGCTTTGGCTCTGTAGCCACAGCGGCTCGCGCAGCCATGAAGATTGGTTCGTTAGAGCGTCGTATCGGTCTGGGGTTACAATTTTTTGCCAAGTTTTTTAACCAGGTTAGCGATCAGGAAGTCTCTTTAACAGATGATGACAAATCATGGTATTGGAATATTTTGATTTGCCCGATGTGCACGAACCGCACCACAGACTCTCCGGTATGCCACCTGGCTGTGGGGGTGCTGCAAGGTGCGCTAGAAAACTTTGTAGATACGGATAAGCGGTTTAATGTTTCTCCCATTCAGTGCATTGGTCAAGGAGATGATACGGGCATCGTAGCCATCGATAAAGAACCACTGTAACCCCTACTTTCTTCAAACAATTTAGCTACAAAAGCGCCTCCTGTGCGAGGCGCTTTTTTTGTTAGCATGGGTCGGAACGGCCGTTCTATAGATATTCCGCTTCATTTTTCTGTATAATTCTGCCACCATATTGTCGAGTTCGCCCCAGTTTATGTGTCCTAGACGAGCGCCTCGACCAGCCCCAGGCGACTTTTAGTAAGGCTGGTTTTGCACAGGTACCCCTACAACATACTCATAGGAGGTTCAAATGTTTCAGCATAATGTGACTTTGGCAGCATTCGGCCGTTTTTGGCAACACAAAGCTGGTGCGCTGAGTCTGCTCCTTCTGGCGCTGTTATTTGGCGCTGGGACGGTTGCTTCAAGCGCATTAGCCATTCCCACCATTAGCGTCACCGGCGTAAAAAGCGGTGAAACCGTGACAATACAAACCCATAACTTTCCTGCCGGGCAAACGTTTACCGTGCGCATGAACAAAATGGGCACGCTGGGCGCAGGCGGAACCGTTGTTGGCACGCTAGATTCCGGCGCGGGCGGGTCTCATTCGGCCACCTACACCATTCCCGATGGCCTAAAAGGAGAGGCCCGGGTAGCCATTCGGCTCGACAGCCCGCAAGGCTACTACAGCTACAACTGGTTTCATAACGGAACAGCTACCTCACCTGGCACTGGCACCCCCGCGCCAATCTACACAGGCATTCCCACCTTTAAGGTAACGGCCGTTACACCAGGTCAAACCGTAACCATTGAAACGAATAACTTCCCAGCCAACATGAGCTTTGCCGTGACAATGGGCAAAATGTTTACCCGGGGCATCGGCGGCGTCAACGTTGGCACGCTGAATAGTGGCGCTGGCGGCACGCTTACTGCCACCTTTAACATCCCCGAAACGCTGAAAAATGAGGCGCGAATCTCAATCCGCACCCAAACGGCCCACGCCGATCCCTTCTACGCCTATAACTGGTTCCACAACGCAACTGTGGGCGACGGCGCTACAGGCGGGGGCGATCCCGTATTTAGCGGTACGCCGACCTTCACCGTTTGCAGCGTCACCCGGGACGGCACTGTCACCATCCTGACCAAGAATTTCCCCAAGAACCAGACGTTTAACGTGACGATGGGTGCCATGCACTCGCGGGGCATTGGCGGCATCTCTGTGGGCACGTTAACCACCGAAGGCGAGACAAGCGCGCGCTACACGTTCAATATTCCCGATGGCTTAAAAGGTTCGGCTCGCATTGCTATCCGCGCCCAAACCAGCCAGGTAAATCCATTTTTTGCCTATAACTGGTTCCACAACGCCACAACCAGCAGAGATTTTTGTTCTTAGCGACCATTTTTCTCCGGCAGTTGGTAAATTTTTAGAGCAATCCCTGGAAACGGCCGTTTCCAGGGATTTTTTTGGGCAAAAATGGGCGTTTCTCGGTACACTTGTACCTCATGATTGAATTAACCCAGCTTCAAAAAGTGGTGCAGCAAAATATCCTGATCGATATTCCCAGTCTCAAGGTGGCCGCTGGGGAGATTACGGCCGTTTCTGGCCTGACGGCCTCACACAAAGATACCTTCATCGAGCTCATCACGGGATTGACGCCGCCTACCGCCGGGCACATTCGGCTGGCAGACATTGATCCTTACAAGCAGCGCACCCTTTTTGCCCAAAAAGTAGGAATCCTGCCAGCAGACATTGGCCTGTATGAACGCCTTACAGCACGGCAAAACCTGGAATTTTATTGCCGTCTATATGGGCTACCCTTCGGCCGGGCGGTTGAGGTTTTGAACCTGGTTGGCCTGCAAGACCAGGCGCAGGTGCGCGTGCAGCAGCTTGCGCCGGAGCTGTCCAGGCGTCTGGCGCTGGGCCGCACGATGCTGCACGAGCCAGAAATTCTCATTTTGGTCGAGCCATTCAAGGGCAGCTCTCCCGCCTCGGTAACGCTCATCAGCCAGGTACTGCGCCAGCAGGCTGCCAACGGCACGGCCGTTTTGCTGATCGCGGATGAAAGTGCAGCCATAACGGCCGTGTGCCACACCATCATCATTATGAACCAGGGCCAGCTAAGCCACAGTTACACGCCCAACGACCAGCCAACCCCGCCCAACATGCCCTTTAAAATCCCGGCCCGGCTGGAAGGCAAGGTTGCTCTGGTAAATCCGGCCGACATTTTGTATGCCACCAGCGACGACGGCCGTACCTACCTGTTCACCGAAGACGGCCGTATCCCAACCCACCTCACGCTCAGCGAAGTAGAAGACCGCCTGGCGCGCAGCGGCTTTTTCCGCGCCCATCGCAGCTACCTCGTGAACTTGCAGCACATCAAAGAGATGATCTCCTACACCCGCGATAGCTATACGCTCATTCTGGATGGCAATGAGCCAGGCAGCACGGACCCTATCGAAATCCCCCTAAGCAAAAACGCCGCCCGCGACCTGCGCGAACTCCTGGATTTCTAGCTTTTCATGAGCCAGTCAGCCCGTATTTGCGGCCATTCAGCTCCATTTACCGCTGTATAGCCTAAAAATAATGCACGCTGCGGCGTATTCTGCTACTGTGGAGTGTGTGGTTGGCAAACGGCCGTTTACTGCGTAAAGCACAATTAGTTTCAAGAAACAGGCAAAGTAATTATGACAACAGGCATCAAGCCGCTTCCTGAACAATCGAAAATGCGCTCTCACCCAAATCATTGGCAAATAATATGGGCTATTGCCCACAAGGATTTAGCCGAGATTAGCACAAACATTCAGTTTATTATGCTGGGCTTGACACCGGTCGTTGTCTTCCTCCTTTACCGGCTAATGGTCAGCGGCATTGATAATTCAAGCATGCTGGATATTGCTGTTTACGACCCCGGCAATTCTCAACTGGTAACGGCTATGATGAGTCAGCCCGATTTAGAGCTTCACATAGTTGAGAGCGAGACAGCGCTTCAAGCCAAAATCACTGAGGGCGAAATGAGCGGCTTGCACATCCCCGCCAATTTTGATGCAGATGTGGCCGCTGGCAAGATGCCCGGGCTAAATATTTGGCTAAATCCAGATAATGGGCTGGCTTCGGAAACGGCTAGATGGCAGCGTTTTATTGAAACAGAAATCCACACGTTGGGGCAGCAAACCTTGCCAGCCCAGCTTGAGTGGATCATCGTGGAAAATGATTCTTTTGCCAGCGACACTGTCTTAGATAACTATTTGCTGATTATCGTTCTGACAATGGTCTGCTTTATCTCCGGCGCTAATCTTGTGGGTTTGCTAATTACCGAAGAAAAAGAGAAAAATCTGGGAGTCATGCTGATTAATTCACCCGCAAGGCCCTACCATATTGTCCTGGGCAAAGCGCTGGCCGGTGCGGTTTGCATCATGTTGGTGCTGGCCCTGGTCATTCTGCTCAATGGCGGTCTGACGGGCAACCGTGCCATGGCGTTGCTTTACCTTGCCGTTACCTTGCTTGTTTCTGTGTGCTTCGGCATTCTGGCTGGCAGCCTGGTACAGTCCAGTAAACAGTGCAATAGTTGGCTGGGCATTGCGATGCTCGTCTTGCTCATCCCCGCCTGGTTTTCTACTTTGCTGGAGCTGCCTGAGCCATTTGGTATCATCTTCACCTTTGTCCCCACCCATTATCTGGTAGAGGGTTTAAGCGATGCCTTAAACGGCAGTGAAGTTGGTCTGGTAAATAACAACCTCATTATTTGGCTTGCGTTCGCGGGTGTTTTGCTTGTGCTCACTTTTTGGCGGATCCGCCAAAATCCAAGAAGCCTTGTGGCTCAAACTTAACCAGAAGTTAGTACACAAAAATTTAAATATTTGCGTACGGTATCTCATATGACAACAATTTGTACGGCATGATGAGCGATGCCGGGCGCATCAACAGGAGTTTTGCTAATGATTGAAATAAGGAACCTGAAAAAATATTACGGCGATGACAACAGCATTAAAGCAGTGGATGATGTCTCGTTTATCTGTCCAGATGGCCAAATTACCGGTCTATTGGGGCCGAACGGTGCAGGCAAAACCACGACGCTGCGCATGATCTCTGGCCTTATTAAGCCGATGGAAGGCACGGTGGTTGTAGACAATTGTGACGTAACCCAGGACCCGCGTGGCGTGCGTCGGCTTCTGGGCGTGCAGGCCGACATGAACGGCGTTTATCCTCGGCTGACGCCGCGAGAGCAGTTTCGCTATTACGGCCGTTTCTACGGACTTAAGGGCAAAACGCTAGAAAGCCGCATCCAGGCCATCATCGACGAGCTAAAGATGGACGAAATTGCCGACCGTCGCGCCGAAGGGTTTAGCCGCGGCCAGCGACAAAAAATTGTGCTGGGGCGTGCCCTGGTGCACAACCCGGCCAACATCATTATGGACGAACCCACAAACGGGCTGGACGTAATGGCCGTACGCGACACGCGCGACAGCATCCGGGCCATGCGTGACCAGGGACGGTGCGTCTTGTTCAGCACCCACTACATGGATGAGGCCGAGCGACTCTGTGACAACATCGCCATCATTGTGGGCGGCAAAATTGTTGCCTCTGGCACGCCAACCGAGCTTATGCAAAAGACGGGCAAAGGCAACCTGGAGGATGCGTTCGTGGCCCTGGCCGGGCGGGTTGGCCTGGAGCGAAGTGAATACGGCCGTCAGGAGAATAACTACTAAATTACCCAGTCACTTAATTGCCAGCCACGCTGCTGAGCGATTAAGCAATTGAACACGCCTTTGAGGAACATTATGTTAAATAACATCTTAAATATCTGGCAAAAAGAACTTATGGACATCGTGCGCGACCGGAAGGGGCTGCGCCAAACATTACTCGTACCACTCATCCTGGGCATCTTCTATGCTGTCCTCAATCCGCTGCTGGGCTCGCTTGTAGACGCTCGCCAGGAAGATACGCTGGTGCTGCCGGTGCAGGGCCTGGAATACGCTGGTGAAGAATTTATCGATACTTTTGCCCGGTTTGACATTGAGCTGGAGCCGTTTGACGGGGATCTGGAAGCCACGATTGCCAGTTCCGAAGAAGCGGCGGGGCTGATCTTTACGCCAGGCTTCGGCGAGAACGTGGCTGCTGAAGAAGAAGCCACCCTGATTGTACGCACCAACACCACATCCGGCGGGCTGTTTGGCGGCGGGATTTCATTAGGGCGGCTTGAACTGGCGCTCAATGCTTACAACCAGCAAATTACGGTGCAGCGCCTAACGGAACGGAATGTAGATCTGGCAGTGCTGGCCCCGGTAACGCTGGACATGGAAGACCTCGCTTCACCGGCCCAACGGGCTGGGGCAGCGGCCGCCTTCTTCTTGCCCATCCTGGTGGCAATCAGCGCCGTGCAGGGCGGCTCGTTTATTGCCATCGACGTGACGGCGGGCGAGAAGGAGCGAGGAACGCTGGAATCCTTGTTGGTCACTCCCAGCAGCGATGCAGAGATCTTTATAGGCAAGTTGGCATCTGTATTTACGATTACGGCCGTTCCCATTGCGCTCACCCTCTTTGGCTTTTGGGCGGCCAGCACCCTGCTGCCCGAGTCAATGACAGATGGCGCGGGGGCCTTACCAATGGCCGTCATTTTGCAGTGCATTCTCATTTCCTTACCGCTGGCCCTCTTTGCCAACGTTATTCTGATGGTCATTAGCATCCGAACGAAGACCTTTAAAGATGCGCAATCTGCCCTGACCCCAGTGATGTTTGGCGTGATGTTTACCGCAATGGCCGCTGCCTTTGTGCCGCCAACCGGAGCCAGTCTCGCCTTCCTGCTGCCCGTGTATGGCACCTCGGCCGTAGTCAGCGTGCTGACATTAGGCGGCATTGTGCCAGCCAATGCCGTGCTGTTTAGCATTGTGGGCAATGTGGTGGCTACTGCCGTGGGGGTGATCTTTGCCATGCAAATTTTCAACCGCGAACGTCTGCTTTATAGCATGTAGCTACTTTCTTTGAGATTGGACCATTTTCTTCTGCTACAAAGCCAGCTTGCATAGAAAATGGTCCAATCTTCGACACTTAAGACTTGATAGGGCTACGGCCGTTTCCTTCAGCATAAATCAGCGGTATCATCTATTCATGATTCTGCTGCGTATTTTCGTCTTCTGCATTGGACTGTATTTAGCTGCCTATACGTTCATTTCCGCCACGCGCACCTTTGTCTTACCGCGCAGTGCCTCCGTCAAGCTAACGCGCCTCGTTTTCCTTTCTGTCCGCCAACTATTCAATCTGCTAATGAAAGCCCTGCCTACCTATGAACAGCGGGACAGCTTGATGGCGATTTATGCCCCAATTAGCCTGCTGCTCATGGTGCCAACGTGGCTGTTCATTACCACCATTGGCTTTGCCTGCATGTTTTGGGCAATGGGCACCATGCCCTGGGCAGACGCCTTTCTGCTTAGCGGCTCATCGATCCTCACGCTGGGCTTTGCCACCGCCGACACAATGCCCCAAACCGTTCTGGCATTTATTGAAGCAACAACGGGCCTGATACTGGTAGCCATGCTGATTTCCTACCTGCCCACCATGTACGCGGCCTTTTCGCAGCGAGAAGAAGCCGTATCGCTGCTGGAAGTGCGGGCTGGTTCGCCACCGAGTGCCCCAGAGCTAGTTTGGCGGCTGCATGGACTGGGAAATTTACCCTCGTCGCTCAGCTTTTGGGATTATTGGGAGCATTGGTTTACCCAAATTGACGAATCACATACATCATTGGCCGCCCTGGTTTTCTTTCGCTCGCCGCAGGCTCACCAAAGTTGGGTGGTGGCAGCCGGAGCCGTGTTGGACGGCGCAGCGCTCTTTGTTAGCGCCGTGAAGCGACCGGAAAACGACCCGCCAACGCAGGCGCTGGTCATTCGCGCCGGGAACATTGCCCTGCGCCACATCGCCGATATGTTTCAATTGCCCTACAATGCTGATCCTCATTATCCCGACGATCCCATTAGCGTGACGCAGGCTGAATTTAATGAAGCGTATGATCGGCTGATTGGGCAGGGCGTGCCCATGCAGCCCGACCGCGAAGCTGCCTGGCGGCATTTTGCTGGCTGGCGCGTGAATTATGACAGCGTGCTGGTAGCCCTGGCCCGCCTGACAATGGCGCCGGAAACGCCGTGGCTGTCTGACTTCACATTCGTTCCGGCTAATAGAGAAACTGGGGAGACGAGCGGCCGTTTGCAGAAGGTGCGTTAGTGGGTAATCCGTAATCCGTGGTCGGTAAACAAATAACCAATTACCGACCACGGATCACTGAAAAGGCCCGCTGAATATAGGTAGCCATCTTTTGCTCAGCCTGATGCTGCCATTCTGGATCGCGCAGGGCGAGGCGTTCATCCTGACCGCGCGGTATTTCATACAGGGCCCGGGCCAAACGGCCGACCCACCAGATGAGCATTAGAGGATAGTAGACCTGTATGCGGGCAGCGGCCGTTTCATCCTCATTCAACTCGGCATACAGCCGTAAAACCCACTCCCACCGCTCTGGCGTCACCGCCATAAACTGTGGATGTGTCATCATATCTACCACTTCAAAGGCAGGATCCCCCCAACCGCTGTTTTCCCAATCCACCGATGCCCAAGCGCCCGGGCGGCGAATGAAATTGAGCGTGTTTGCGTCGTTGCGGCCAAGGCCAATATGAGCTGGCGGTAAATCAACGGGCAAGCGTTGAGCCGCACCAACAAGCTGCCGAAGGGACTCTGGCTGCGCCTCCAATGGGATAGCGGCGCACTGCCTTTGTATTTGCTCAAGGCCACTGGCAGCACTGTTGAAATTGAGAACGGCCGTTTCCACTTCAATCTCCGTGTTTACTGGGGATATTTTGGCGAGTGCAGCATAGTGGGCAACCAGCGCCTCCCACTCAGCGTCGGTTTGGGGCGGTTCGGCCGTCACGTCTCCATCCAGCCATGTCTGGACAACAACAGGCTGGGGGTAACTTTCTTCATCCAACAAGATTGGTTTAGGGGCAATATCTAGGCAACGTTCTTGCAGCACCCGCAACGCCTGAAACTCGCGCCAGGCCCGGCGACGACCGTCGCGCAGGGTGAACTTCACCGCGTACGTACCATCTTCACCCCGAACTTTGTACAAAATGTTGTTGGCGCCGCCGCTTATTTTTTGATAAGCGTATGGTTGGAAACGGCCGTCTAGGGGCCAGGTAACTAAATGAGCCAGCAATTGTTCCATGATGAAAAAGTAACAAATCCCGCTATAATGAACCAACCCGATTTGGCTATGAAATGCCCACGGAGCAATGAATTGATGAACAACGAAATGAGCTGGCCGGGCTATGTGAGCGCAAGCCAAACGGCCGTTACTCCCAACACTGACGTCGAAAAAGAACAATCGACACAGCAGGAAGAAAGTCTGGAGCCGCTGTGGAAGGTGATTGCCCACGACGATCCCGTCACCACCATGGAGTTTGTCGTTCGCATCATGGTGCAGGTCTTCAAAAAGCCGCTCATCTTCGCCGAGGCCATCATGTGGCAGGTACACAACGAAGGGCTGTCAGTGGTAGACACGTTGCCCAAAGCCGAAGCCGAACGGCGCGTGAAGATAGCCACCATGGCCGCCCGCCTCGAAGGTTTCCCTTTCCGCTTTACCCTGGAACCAGCCGACTAGTACAGTACGGTATATAATTCCTGCCGGGGAGCGGCAAAGCCCATCCGGTGAAGCAATGCCCCTATATTTTTCATTCTGGAGAGTTTTATGATTGCCAAACGTAGGGCGCGTCGCCCTATGCGGCCCGTTACCATTGGTGCCGCTTACTATGGCTTTTTCTGGCCGATGGTGGCCATGTATGGGCCTTACTTCAACGTCTATTTGTTAGAGCTGGGCTTTAGCGGTACGCAGATTGGTGTTTTAGCGACCATATTTCCCCTCTTTGCTCTGGTAGTTGCGCCAACGCTGTCGTCTCTGGCAGACCGGCGCGGCTGGCGGCTGCGGCTGCTCCAAATCAGCCTGGTGGGCTGGGCGGCCGTGCTGCTGTTGTATCCTTTCCCCACCGGCTTTGCCGCATTTCTGCTGCTGGTCATTGTGGAATCTGCCATGCGCGCCCCCAGCCTGCCCATTGCCGACGGCGTCATCGCCCGCATGGCCACCCGCCACCGCCTCAACTTTGGCGATATGCGGCTGTGGGGTTCGCTGGGGTTTGCGGCCGTTTCTATTCTGAGCGGCATGGCCTGGCAGCAAGTCGGCTACCGCATTATGTTTCTGGCCGCGGCGCTGGCCATGCTGCCCGCGTTGTTCATTGCCCGCAAGCTGGAAGAGGGTGAACTGGCGGTGACAAACGGCCGTCGCTCCTTTCTCTTTTTAGCCCAGGACAAAGGCTTGGTGATTTTGTACGTCAGCGCCTTCCTGTTGGGGATGGCGCTGTTCAGCACCTTCATCTTTGGCGGCGTTTTTATGAGCCAGCTTGGCGGCAGCGAAATACACATCGGGCTGCTCTTTGGCGTCTCGGCCCTGGCGGAAGTGCCCATCATGCGCCGCAGCGGAGCCATCGTGCGACGGCTGCAGGGGCCCCAAGCGCTGCTGCTGGCCATGCTTACCCTGGCTGTCGCCCTGCTCGTTTACTCGCTGGCCTGGTCGCCCGTGGTGCTAATTGCTGCCGGTGTCATCAAGGGAACTGGCTTTGGCCTGCTGTTTGTGGTAATGGTTCAACTGCTCAACGAACGGGCACCGGCTGGCTGGACTTCAACCGCACAGTCGATGTTTCAGGCATCTGCGCTGGGGCTGGCCCCCTTGCTCACGTCGGCCCTAAACGGCTACATTTTTGATGTGTGGGGTGCAGATTTGCTGTTTGGTTTGATGACGGCCGTTATCAGCCTGAGTATCGTTCTGCTGCTGTTTGCCCTGCGCCAAAACTGGTTTGCCCCACACGTTTGGGAAATGAATTAACATAAAAAGGAGAATAGGCTATGAAATTGTTATTTATCGGCGGCACCGGCATTATTAGCTCCGCTTGCTCACGGCTGGCGCTGGAGCGCGGACACGAGCTCACCCTGCTCAATCGCGGGCAGTCCAGCCGCCCCGTTCCAGACGGCGCCCGGCAAATCCAGGCAGATATTCGCGATTTGGCCGCTGCCAAACAGGCTTTGGCCAATGAGCAGTTTGATGTGGTCGTAGACTGGGTCGCGTTTGCCCCGGAACATATCGAAACGGACATTGAGCTCTTTAACGGCCGTACCGGGCAGTACATTTTCATCAGCTCGGCGTCGGCATACCAGACGCCACCGGCCCACCTGCCCATTACCGAATCCACCCCCTTGCACAACCCGTTTTGGCACTATTCGCGGCAAAAAATCGCTTGCGAAGAGCGGCTAATGCGCGCCTATCGCGAAGTTGGCTTTCCTATGACGGTGGTACGGCCGTCGCACACCTACGACCAAACCCTGCTGCCCATGCGCAGTGGCTACACCGTCGTCAACCGCATGCGCCAGGGCAAGCAGGTCGTCGTTCACGGAGATGGCACTTCTCTATGGACGCTCACCCACCACCGTGACTTTGCCAAAGGCTTCGTTGGGCTTTTGGGCCATCCCGCCGCCGTTGGCGATACGTTTCACATCACCTCCGATGAGCTGCTGAGCTGGAACCAGATCTTCGAGCAGGTAGCCGCCGCTGCGGGAGCTGAAGCCCGGCTGGTGCATATTCCATCTGAGACTATCGCCCGCCACGACGCCGACTGGGGCAGCAGCCTGTTGGGCGACAAGGCCCACAGCATGATCTTTGACAATAGCAAAATTAAGCGACTCGTGCCTGATTTCGTAGCCACGATTCCCTTCTGGCAAGGGGCGCAGGAAATTATGGCCTGGTATGATGCCGATCCCACCCGGCAAGCTATCGATTCGACCTTTGATCATTTGTTGGATGAACTCGTAGTTCGATATGCCTAGGGCAATCGCATACTCTGTTTGTCTGCCCATACGCGAAGGCGTAAACGCCCCCGCTGCATATAGAAGGCCTTAAGGCCTGTTTTTCAAGCCCGTTCGGGCTTTCATGCGTAGCCGGACGGCTTCAGCCTCCGGCGATGGGGGATGATGCGATTACCCTATCGATATGCCTAGCTGCGTTGCGCGCCGGATACCAGTGCGCTAAACTCGCCATTTTTACAGAAACACCTGTTGTTGCGCCAGGGAGAGAACTATTTGCTGCTACCCTTATTAAAAACAATGCGTCCACGGCAATGGACCAAGAACGGGTTTGTATTTGTCGCCCTTTTTTTTGACGGCAAGCTGCTGCACCCCGAAAGCTTACTGCCCACGATAGGCGCGTTCATTTTACTGTGCCTCATGTCCAGCGCCGTTTACATCATGAATGATTTGGCGGATATTGAAAGCGATCGCCAGCACCCGGTGAAGCGGGAACGGCCGTTACCTGCCGGAACGCTTAACCCTAAAATCGCGCTGATAGCCGCCATTATCTTCGCCACAGGCAGCCTGGTGTCCGGTCTGCTGCTCAACCTGAATTTTGGCCTGGTGCTGCTGGCTTATTTGCTAAGCCAGATTGCCTACTCCTTTTGGCTCAAGCATGTGGTGCTGCTGGACATTTCCATCGTCACCGCTGGCTTTGTTTTGCGCATTGCCGCCGGGGTCACCGTCATCGATGTGCAGCGTTTTTCCCCCTGGCTGTATCTGTTTGGCGGTTTTCTGGCGCTGTTTATGGTGCTGGGCAAGCGGCGTCATGAGCTGACCCTGCTGGGAGACAATGCCGACAGTCACCGCGCCATTCTTAAAGAATATAACCTGGACCTGATTGACCGCCTGCTGGGGATTGTGACCACCAGCGCAGTTGTCTCCTACAGCCTGTACACCTTTTTGTCTGAGGGGCTGCCAGAAAACCACATGATGATGCTAACGATTCCCTTTGTCCTCTATGCCATCTTCCGCTACCTGTACCTGATTCATATTCGAGAGATGGGCGGCGCGCCGGAAGAAATCTTGCTGCGGGATCGTTCACTTCAGGTAACGCTGGTCTGTTTTGCCGTGGTGGTCTTCCTCACTCTTTACATTTTTGGGACATGATCGAAATAAATCCCATAGCGCAAGCCACAGCTCCGGGCAAGATTATTTTGTTTGGCGAACATGCAGTGGTATACGGCCGTCCCGCCATTGCCGCGCCCGTCTCCCAACTGCGGGCCAAAGCGACGGTTACCTACTCCTCCAGCAACAACTGTTACCTTATTGCTCCCGATTTAAATCGCCACGATCGGCTGCAAGATCTGCCTGACGACGATGCCCTGGCCATGGCCGCGCGGCTGGTCCTGAAAGCGGCCCAGATCGAAGCTGTGCCGGACGTAACCATTCGTGTCAAAAGCCAGATTCCCATTGCCAGCGGCATGGGCAGCGGCGCTGCCATTACGGCTGCCATCATTCGCGCCCTGGCGCAGCACCTGAACCGACCCGACCTGCAGAGCAACGAGATCGTTTCTGCCCTTACTTACCAGGTTGAAAAAATTCACCACGGCACGCCCAGCGGCATCGACAACACGGTGGTGGCCTACGAGCAGCCGATCTATTTCACGCGCCAATCGCCTCAAAACCAGATTGAACCGTTTCACGTGGCTGAACCGCTGCGCTTTGTGGTGGCAGATACGGGCGTGCAAAGCAGCACCAAAGCGGCCGTAGGTGACGTGCGGCGTCACTATAACCAGCAGCCTGCCAGATTCAGCCGCATTTTTGACGAATGCGGCCGTATTGCCAAAATCGCCCGCATAGCCATACAAACCGGGAACACAAAGCAAGTGGGCCAGCTGATGACAGAAAACCACGCCTGGCTGCAAAAGATGACGGTTTCGTCAAAAGAGCTAGACAGTTTGGTAACGGCCGCTTTGCAGGCAGGTGCCCTGGGGGCCAAATTAAGCGGCGCGGGACGGGGGGGCAATATGATTGCCCTGGTGGCAGATGAGGAAATGGAAACGGCCGTTCGCCACGCTCTAAAAAAAGCCGGAGCCACAGCCATCATTACTACCGTTCTCAGCTAAAGGTGCAGTTGTAATCCCCTCAAATTATCGGAAAACACAGGGGCTATAGGTATTTTTAATGTACACAAAAGCGCCTTTAGCTGCTCTAGTTCGAAACCGTTCCTAAACGCTTTTGGCTGCACCATGCCATCCCAACAGGTTATGATACAATTAGCAGTCCATGCTTTGCTGAAGGTGCCTCACGCTATTTTGGCACGCTTTCTAAGAAACTTTGTAGCAAAAACATGCCCAACAATTTCGCGACGTTTTGTAGTTTGCCTGGCAACTTAGGAGTCACTATGTCTGCAAATGAATTTGCTCAAGAAGGAACCCTTGGCATGATAGATATCTCAACAACGGCCGTTACCACCATTGCCAACCAGGCCGTTAATCAATGTTATGGCGTGGTCGGTATGGCCAACAAAAATTTAGCCAACGGCATAGCCAATTTGCTTTCCCGCGACAGTAAAAAGGGTATCGAAGTCCGCATCGAAAACGATGAAATTAGCGTCGATGTTTACGTGATTGTGGAATATGGCGTGCGCATTCGGGCCGTAGCCGAAAGCATCCAGCACACCGTTAAGTTCCACGTAGAAAAAGCGCTGGGCATGACGGTGAACGAAGTAAACGTTTTTGTTCAGGGGCTGCGCATGGGGAAAGAGAATAGCTGATTACCCAATTGCCTAATTACCCAATGACAAAGCGGTTAATGTGTAATTGGGTAATCAAGTAATTTTCGGAGAATGATTCGTGACACAAACCCACACATCTGAAGCCGCGCCAGCGGCGCCGCCCAAAAAATGGTTGCAGTGCAACGGCCGTCAACTGCAAAAATTGGCCCATGCTGCCCTCACCTGGCTAGACCAAAATCACCAGCACGTAAATGCCCTGAATGTTTTCCCGGTACCAGACGGCGACACGGGCACCAATATGCTGCTAACGATGCGCTCGGCTTACGGCCGTATCCAAAACAGCGACGAAGAACACGTAGGCAAAGTTGCCGAGCAGCTCGCCCACGGCGCGCTCATGGGGGCGCGGGGCAACTCCGGCGTTATTCTGAGCCAAATTTGGCGCGGTCTGGCCAAAGGTCTCAAGGACAAAGAAACGTTTGATGCCCAGGACCTGGCCAAAGCCTTTCAGGCTGCCTCAGAAACCGCCTACGGCGGCGTCATGAAGCCAGTAGAGGGCACCATCCTCACCATTATTCGTGAGGGAGCCAGCGAGGCGGCCGACGCCGCCAAAAAAAGCCGCGACTTGCGCTTCTTGCTGGAGCGGGTGCTGGAGCGGTGCGGTCAGGCTTTGGAGCGCACCCCGGATCAGCTGGCCATCCTCAAGCAGGCTGGCGTGGTGGATTCTGGCGGCCAGGGGCTTGTCTACATTTTTGAAGGGATGCTGCACTACGTACACGGCAAGATGCACGGCCTGCAGCTTTCGGCCGTACCGAGCAGCAACAACGTAGGCTTTCAGCAGCAGATCACGGCGCAGGAGCTGGCTATGCCAGACGGAGGCGCCATCGAAAACCCTTACGATGTGCAGTTCATTTTAATGGGCGAAAACCTGAATGTGAACGAGGTGCGCGACCGCATAGACGCCATGGGCGATTCCACGGTTGTGGTTGGCGATGAAACCACCATTAAGGTCCACATCCACGTTAAGGACCCGGGCGTTCCGCTTTCTTACGGCATCAGCCTGGGCACAATCACGGATGTGGTCGTAGAAAACATGCAGATGCAAATGGAGGAAATTGTTCACATGCCCGCCGCGCGCACTGCGCCAACGGCCGTTCCACACCTGCCTCCTACCATTAAACTCACCGTTCAACCCGGGCAAATTGGCGTGGTGGCGGTGGCCGCCGGAGAGGGACTGGCCGAAATATTCCACAGCATGGGCGCCTCCTTTGTTGTGAGCGGCGGCCAGACCAACAATCCCAGCATCGAAGAGCTGTTCCAGGCCATTCAGGATGTTCCCAGCGATAAAGTGATCATCTTGCCGAACAATAAAAATATAATCCTGGCTGCCGAAGCCGCCCGCGATCTCAGCCCCAAGAACGTCACCGTTGTGCCTACCAAAACTGCCCCACAGGGTCTTAGCGCCATGTTGGCGCTTAATCCCGACGGCGATCTAGAGGAAACCACAGCCGCCATGGCCGACGCTGCGCAAGACGTTTCCACTGGCGAAATCACCCGCGCCACCCGCACCGTTACGCTGGATGACGTGGAGGTGAATGAGGGCGAGTTTATTGGCCTGGTAGACGGCCGTTTGTGCGCTTCTGGTTCGGAGTTAACGGCCGTACTCAACGCGGTGCTGGTTGCTATGGAAATGGAAGACAGGGAACTGCTCTCTCTCTACTACGGGCAGGACATCTCTGAAGAAGAAGCGGCTGAGCTTGCCAGCCAAATTGAAGAACAGTATGAAGATATCGAAATCGAGCTGCTTTCCGGCGGCCAGCCTTACTACTTTTATATTTTGGGGGCGGAGTAGAAGTAGATCCAGCCATTGATTTATGACCATCAAAATTGTCACCGATAGCGCCTGCGATGTACCAGCGGAACTGGCCCGCCAGCTTGACATTACTGTGGTGCCTGTGTACCTCAATGTTGGCCAAAAGAGTTATCTGGAAGGCGTAGAAATTACGCGCGAGCAGTTTTACAGTCAGCTATCGACCTTTCCAGAATATCCGACGACGGCCGCACCAGCCGTGGGGGCTTTCACCCAGACATACGAGGACCTAACGGCCGCTGGCGCCACCCAGATTTTGTCCATGCATATTGCCCACGATTTGAGCGCTGTCTACAACACGGCTCGCCTGGGCGCCGCGGCAGCAGACAGCGCCCCCGTGACCCTGTTCGACACGCGCCAGATTACCCTGGGAGCCGGGCTGCTGGTGCTGTTGGCCGCAGAGGCCGCCGCCGCAGGCAAGTCAATGGCTGAAATTATGGCCCTGCTCAACGAAAAAGTGCAGCGCACGCACGTCTTTGGCATGATCGATTCGCTTGAAGCCCTACACCGCAGCGGCCGCGTTAGCTGGGCTCAGTTTGGCATCGGCACGCTGTTGCAGATTAAGCCCATCATGATGATTGCGGACGGCGTTATTTCGGCAGCAGCCAGGGTGCGCACCCGTAAGCGGGCCCTTAGCCAGATGCTAAATATGGTGACGGAGCTGGCCCCGTTTGAACGGCTGGCCGTTATTCACGTCAATGCCCAGGAAGCTGCCGAAGAACTATGCAGCCTTTCTGGCGACCTCTTTAGCGGCCTGCCAGACGTCACACCAATGATTCAAAGCATTACGCCAGCGGTGGGAACACACCTGGGGGTAGGGGCCGTGGGGTTTGCGGCCGTTTCGGCCCGGGCAGCGAAATAAAAAGAGACTAAAGTCTGGAGATTCTTCTACTCTCTAATCTCCAGATCCTTATGCACACCAAATTTGTTATGGCACCATCCATTGGGATAAACTCTTTCATATGAAAAAAGCTCTAAAAAGATTGCAACGTGTATTGGATTTAGAAGCCAGTCAGG
>JBHIWP010000064.1:0-19708 GCA_041987425.1 Promineifilaceae bacterium (SeqCode)
ATTTGCACTGCGTGCTGCTCATCGTTGTGCCCCAGCCCGGCGGCAAGCAAAATATGGCCGTCCGTCGGCGTGTGTCTTAGCGCATTGACGACCAGATTACTAAGCACCTGGTCCAGCCGACCAGCGTCGCCCTGGACGTGCGTGTTTTGGGAGAGCGCGGCCGTATCCACCCTGAGCGCCACCCTCTGTGCCTCCGCCTGCCCAGAAAAGCTGGTAGCCACATCAGCCAGCAAATCGACCACGTTTACGGGCTCCATTTTCAGGGGAAGCTGCCCGGCATCGGCCAAAGAAAGCGTGTGCAAATCTTCCACCAGACGCGCCAACAGGCGGGTTTCGTCCAGCGTCGCCTCAATGTGTTCCGGCGTGGGCTCATACACACCGTCCAGCACGCCCTCCAGGTTGCCTTGAATGATGTGCAGCGGGGTGCGCAGTTCGTGAGCCACATCGGCAGTCAGATTGCGGCGCTGCTGGTCGGCGCGCTCCAGCTCTTCGGTCATGTTGTTGAACGAGTGCGCCAGCCGGGTGAACTCGTTACGCCCGCTGAAATCGGGCACGCGCACGCTCAGGTCACCCTCGGCCACGGCATCGGCGGCATTCATGATGGCCGCCAGGGGATTGGCCACGCGGCGAAACGTGCGGAAGGCAAGCCCAGCGGCCAGCAAGGGCAGAGCAATCGCCAGGCCACAGCCGCTAATCCAGACTACAACGGCCGTCCCCGCACTGCCCTCCACCCACTGCGTAATCAGCAGGGCTACAATCGTCATGCCGCCCGCTACCAGAATCACCAGCAGGCCAAACAGGGCCAAAAAGCGCATAAACATGCGGCGCTGCCGCGGCGATGGCCCCTTACCACGCCAATGGGGCGGCGGCTGCCAATGCTCGCCGCGCTGCCAGTGAGGCCCGCCATGAAAACCGCGCCATTTCTTGCCTGGCCTCACGCGAGCACCTCATCGTTAAATTTGTAGCCAACACCATAAACGGTAAGAATGTAAAGGGGATTCGAGGCATCTGGCTCCAGCTTGCGCCGCAGGTTTTTGACGTGTGCATCGATGCTACGCTCGTAGCTGTCCTGCGAGTAGCCGTGCAGCCGGTCTAAAAGCTGCTCGCGGCTCATGGTCTGCCCGGGGTGCTGGGCCAAGATCGCCAGCAGATTGAACTCAATACGGGTGAGCTGCACCGTTTCCCCGGCGCGGCTCACGCGATGGCCGTTGAGGTCAATTTCGATGTCGCCTGCCTGGATGAATTCAGTGGGAACGAGCCCGCCACGCACGCGGCGCAGCACGGCGCGGACGCGGGCCACCAGCTCACGCGGGGAGAAGGGCTTGGTGATGTAATCGTCTGCCCCCAGCTCCAGGCCGATGAGCCGGTCGGTTTCATCGATGCGGGCGGTAAGCATGATGATGGGCACATCGGATTCACGGCGCAGCGTGCGGCACAGGTCCAGCCCGTCCAGCGCTGGCAGGTTGAGATCGAGCACGACCATGTCTGGCTTTTCGCTGCGGGCAATGCTGAGGGCAGTACGGCCGTCGCCAGCCGTCAGCACCATGTAGCCGCTGCGCTCCAGGTAGTCACGCGCCAGCTTCACAATTTTAGGTTCATCATCAACGACCAGAATTCGTTCGTTCATAGGTTAAGTGTGTCGGAAAAGTGCCAAACTGCCAAGAGCGTGCTCCGCAGATTAGCGCAGATGACGCAGATTATTGTGTTTTTACTTCTCTTGTCTTCCTGATTTTGCAACATGGCCGTTTGCCAGTACGATTTGTCCATGGGTTCAAAACTGATGCTTCTTCCTGTGATCTTGTTGGGCGTGGTGGGATGTAATACGACGGTCATGCCCCCAACCAGCCCCAGCATTGCTACCCCCCTGCCCTCAACTGCGACAGAAACGGCCGTATTGACCCCTACCGTTGAGCCATTCACGCACTTTCCCACCGCTGAAACGCCAGACGAAGCCTCATCAGAGCTGCCAGCCAGGCCAACGGCAACGCCGCACCCCATGACGCCGTACACCATCGACGGGCTGCGCCAGCGGGCCTTTCCCGGCGGGATCATCCAGGTAGGGGACCTGCTGGCCGACGAAGATGCGTTTCGTCAATACGCTATTACTTATCCCAGCGATGGCCTGACGATCAGCGGCATTTTGCAGATTCCGCCCGGTGAGGGACCTTTTCCCGTCATCATTCTTAATCACGGCTATTATGATCGTGACAATTACTTCCCCGGGGCAGGCACGTGGCAGCAGGCTGAATTTTTAAATGAGCGCGGCTATCTCACCATTGCGCCGGATTATCGCAGCTGGGGCGCTTCACAAAGCGGCCCCAGCTTTTTCCAAACCGGGCTGGTGAGCGACGTGTTGAACCTCATCGCCTCGCTGCCGTCGCTGCCGCAGGCAGACGCCAGCCGGGTGGGCCTGTGGGGCCACAGCATGGGCGGCGGCATCAGCACCAAGGTGCTGACGGTGAGCGGTGGGGTGGGAGCGGCCGTATTGCACGCCCCAAACTCCGCCAACGACGCCGACATCATCGCCCGCTGGGGACCCGGCTGCCTGCCTGAGCAGCCGCCAGAAAATCCCTGCAATCCATCCGACATCCTTCCCGCCGACCTGCCCGCCGAAGAACGTGATGCCTACTTTGCCGCCATCGCCAGCCCAGCCGTGATGCAGCAAATCGCTCCGATCTATCATCTGGCCCATGTCTCCGCACCGGTGCAGATTCACATCGGTACGGCCGACGGCACTGGCGTGGCGGACACGCCGCCAGAGTGGGCCCCAGCCCTGCACGAGGCGCTTCTGGCGGCGGGCAAGGATAGCACGCTGTTTATCTATGAAGGGCAGGGGCACTTCTTTACTGGAGCCGCCTGGACCGAGATGATGACGCGTACGACCGATTTTTTCGACATTCATTTAACTCCGTAACTGGCGATCTATTGGGCGGCCACGGGGGGCCGCCCTTACTGTGATTCAATTTTTACCTGAGGCCTGAAAGAGCGTCGGACCCAACTTTTCGTCACACGGTCATTACCGGTTCATCGTCGTCATCATTCATCCATTTGGGGCCTTTTTCTGGGCCGGGACCGTGGTGGCCGTGCTTATGACGGCCGTGTTTGTGGTGCCCCCAGGGTCCGTGCCCCCAACGGCCGTATCCGTCAGGCCCGCCGCGATGCTTCCAGCGACGTCCGAAAATCAGCCGCATAAAGAGCATTGCCAGGAAGAAAAAGAAAGCAATCTTGAAGAAGAAGGCAAAGATGCCCAAAATGCCTAGCGCGCCCCAGCCAAAAAAGCCAGGTCCATCACGGTACGGCGCTGGGGCAGGTGCGGCCGTTGCTCCTTCCTCGGTGGATTCTCCGGCCTGTGCCTGCAAACCATCCGCGTAGCCTTCATAATAAGCAGCGCGAGAGCGGCTACCAAATCCACCGAACAGCCCTGCCACCAGCAGGATAATCAAACCCAAGCCCACAAATTTACGAAACATCTGAATCTCCTTTTTTATCCGCAGATTACACAGGCTTGTGGTGAGCGGAGTCGAACCATTAGCGCAGATTATTGACTTCTTGCCTGAGCATTCTCTGTGTTCTCTGTGGCACACTTATTTTCAATGCTGGCAGTATGCGCCACAATCTTGAAGAAATTGTGAACAGGTGAGGGAAAGGTGGTGAAGATGGTAAAATTGCCCGGTGGCAAGGGACAAGTAGCGGCGAGGCAGGTGGCCAAAACCCTTCTCAAACAGACAGTGCACCCTCTACCTGCCTCGGTAAACAATGAACAGTGAAAAGTTTGGAGGTTTATATGTCTAAAATTCGTTGGGGATTGCTTTCGACGGCAAACATTAACCGACGCTTGATTCCAGCGATTCGTGAATCGGCGCGGGGAGAGCTGGTTGCGGTGGCCAGCCGCAGCCTGGAGCCAGCGCAGGCGTACGCCGCTGAGTGGGAAATTCCCCAGTCGTTTGGTAGCTACGAAGAAATGCTGGCTTCGGATGCAGTCGACGCTGTCTACATTGGCTTGCCCAACCACCTGCATGCGGAATGGGCCATTAAGGCGATGCAGCAAGGCAAGCACGTGCTGTGCGAAAAGCCATTTGCCCTAACGCTGGCTGAAGTTGATGAAATGACGGCCGTTTCTCAACAAACTGGCTGTGTGCTGACCGAAGCATTCATGTATCGCCATCATCCCCAGACCAAACTTGTGGGCGAATTGATCCGAGACGGCCGTCTCGGCCGCATCACGGTTTTTCGCGGCGTGTTCAACTTTGCATTTAGCTCGCGCGAGAATATTCGGCTGGTGCCAGAATGGGGCGGTGGCTGCCTGTGGGACGTGGGGGTTTACCCGCTGAGCCTGGCCCAATTTGTGATGGGCGGGCCGCCTCAGCAGGTGTTTGGCCAGCAGTGGCTGGGCGAAAGCGGCGTGGACGAGGTCTTCTGTGGGCAAATGTGGTACGAAGACGGCCGTATGGCCCAGATTAGCTCATCGTTTTGCACGCCTTTCCACACCGTGGCCGAAATTATCGGCACTGAGGGGCGCATTGTGCTAAATAGGCCGTTTGTAGGACACAACGACGGGACCCGCAAGCTGATGCTCTATGGCAAAGATGGTCAGGCAGAAGAGATTGCCGTGCCGGAGATGGCGCTGTATCTGGGAGAAGTGGAGGATTTACAGGCGGCGGTGCTGGACGGCCGTTCCCCCTACCTCACCCTGGCAGAAACGCGTAACCACGTCAAAACCGTAATGGCACTGTACGAATCAGCCAATACGGGCCAGCCTGTGGCCCTGTGATTTAGCATCTACGGGGTGCGTGAGGCGTGATCAGAATCTACTCACGTTTCACGCATCACGCTTTCAATCAAAAACCTACATTCTCTCTAGTTCTCCCGCTCACTTTTTCTACACAGTTCGTCGGTAGCATCCTCACGGTAAAAATAAACGACTTCTACCGTAAGGAGCTACATGAAACTTCATATTCACGACTTAGGGAAAAAGTATGGTCCGGAAGTTTGGGGCCTCAAAGGATTTTGTCTTGAAGCGGACGAAGGGGTTCTGGCCCTGCTTGGTCCCAACGGCGCTGGTAAATCGACGTTTATGCGCATGTTGGCAACGGTGATGCGGCCAACCGAAGGCAAAATCATGTGGGAAAACGGCGACGTGCTGCAAAATCCTGACGCGCTGCGCGCTGTGTTGGGCTATCTGCCCCAGGAATTTGGCATCTATCCCAATTTAAACGCTGTTGAATTTCTAGAATACATGGCGGCCATCAAGGGGATAGGCCCGCGCGCCGCCAAAAAACGGATTGATGAGCTGTTGCAGGTTGTTAACCTTGTGGACGTGGCAAAACGGCCGTTAGGCAGCTATTCATCGGGCATGAAGCAGCGCGTCGGCATCGCCCAGGCCCTGCTAAACGATCCGGAGCTGCTGATTGTGGATGAACCCACCGTCGGCCTGGACCCAGAAGAGCGCGTGCGCTTCCGCAATCTGCTCTCCGATCTATCCGGCGAGCGCGTCGTTATTCTTTCTACACACATCGTTTCTGATGTGGAAGCCGTGGCGACGCGCGTTGTGTTGCTCAACAAGGGGCGAATCTTATGCACGGCCTTGCCTGAAGAAATGCTGCAGCAGATCGAAGGCAAAGTATGGGAATGGGTGATTCCCAGCAGCGAACTGATGACCCTCAAGCAGAAACACGTTGTGAGTGGCACCATCCGCCGCAGCGATGGCGTGCAGGTACGGGTGGTGAGTGAACAACGGCCGTCGGCCAACGCCGTCAATCGGGCACCAAACCTGGAAGATGCTTACCTATACTTGATTGGGGGCAGGCAATGAGCAAGTTGCATATCCTCTATCATCTGGCCAGGGCAGACGTATTGGAGCGCATCCGCCGCTACAGTTTTCTCATTATGCTGGCAACGGCCGTTTTCCTGGGCTCGCAAATTGCGGTCAACAACCTTTCCTTACAAATGGACGCGTATCGCGGCGTGTTCAACTCAGCCTGGGTAGGCAGCCTGATGGCTCTGATGGGCACCTTTTTCTTTGGCTGGTTCGGCTTCTATCTTGTTAAGGGCTCCATTGCCCGCGACCGGGAAACGGGCGTGGGCCAGATCGTCGCCGCTACGCCGATCTCCCGCACCACCTACCTGCTTGGCAAATGGGTCAGCCATATTGCCATACTGCTTATCCTCAATCTTATTCTTGTAGGCATTGGCGTTGGCATTCAATTTCTGGCAGGGGAAAGCAGAGCATTTAACCTGTGGCATTTACTGGCTCCCTTTGTGTTGATTACGCTGCCCACAATGGCGCTGGTAGCGGCAACGGCCGTCTTCTTTGAAAGCGTAAATTTTCTCAGAGGCAGCTTGGGCAACGTTTTCTACTTTTTCCTCTTCATTTTTGCCGCGGACTCGCTGGACAAAAGCCAGATAGCCTATGGCTTTGATCCAACAGGCATAGGCATTCTACGCCGGAGTTTGTGGGCCGCTGCCAAAGCAGCCTATCCTCACTTTGATGGCGGCTTTGTCATAGACATCCAGGCCAGATTAGAGCCGGTGCGCTATATTTTTGATTGGTCCGGCGTGACCTGGACATCGCAACTGGTGCTCCAGCGTCTGGCGCTCATTGGCGTTGGTCTTGTTTTGCTCATAATTGCTGCCGCCTTCTTCGACAGGTTCGAAGCAGCAAAATCCAGTCAGCCGGGACTCTGGAAAGTCAGGAAGAGAAAGCCTAAGCTGGCAGAAAGCACAGCTCCAGCTGTGGCCGTGGCTACGCCAATGCCGCTAACGCCACTCAAGCCAACGGCCAGGCGGTTTAGCTTCATCACCCTGCTAAATACCGAGCTAAAGTTGCTGCTGAAAGCACCGCGCAAATGGTGGTATGTTGTGGCCCTTGCGCTCATCGTTGCTGGCGGCATTGCGCCGCCCGCTCTGACCCAGAGCACCTTGCTGCCGTTTGCCTGGATTTGGCCTATCACGCTTTGGTCCAGCATGGGCAACCGCAAGCTAATGCACAGTGTGCACCAGATAGCATTTTCGTCAGCATTTCCTCTCTGGCGGCAGCTGCCAGCACAATGGCTGGCAGGCTTTTTGGTAACTTTTGGGCTGGGATTTGGCGCTTTTCTCAGCATTTTATTGGGCGGAGAGTTAACTGACCTGCTGACATTTTTCTCGGCGGCACTATTTATTCCCTCACTGGCCCTTGCCTCAGGCGTATGGAGCCAAAGTAACAAGTTATTTGAAGTGCTCTATCTGTTCATCTGGTACTTTGGCCCAATGAATCACCTGCTGGGGCTGGATTTCATCGGCACCCAGGGCAATGGCAGGCCAGCCATCTTTATTCCGCTGTCCCTGCTGCTAATGATGATGGCAATTTGGGGCAGAAAACGGCAAGTTTCGTCCTAGCTCTCTTTAGGTCACGATGCTTACAAAAACTCACATTGCGCAGCCACCAGAAACCCCAAGGGCTTTGGCAAATTGAGGCATTCTCCAGATGCTGCCTAAACCCTTTTGCCGTTTAAGATGATAATCAGGTAACTGGAAACAACGAATTATTTGGAACACAGATGACGCGGATGATACGGATTCTCGCGGATTTTTACTCAGATTTAGTGCTAATCCGTCCAATCCTTGTTATCTGTGGTCTATTTCTAGATGCTGCCAAAGAATTACCAGTTTAATTTTTTATTGACTCATGGGGTTTGCAGCGCGTAACATCAGTTAGCGATCCGCAAGAGCTGATCAATAGACGGCCGATCTACCGGATCGCTGCTGGGGTGGGCCAGAAGGATACGGCCGTTCGCAGCCACCAAAAAATCCCCACCCAGCTGAAGGGTATCTCCCCGCTTGCCCGAGGTTTGCCGCCCTTGCAGTTTGGCTCTGGCGTAGTAAAGTAAATTGCGCGGACTCCAGGCGCGCAGAGCCGAGCGTTCCAGCCCATAGGCGCGGTACGCCTTTCGTTCCTGATCCAGCAAAAAAGGAAAAGGCGACTGCGTTTCTTTTAGCCAAACTTTGGCCCATTGTTCCGTGCCAAAGGAAATGGTGGCGATTTGCACGGTGGCTGCCTGAAACTGCTGCTGGTGGGCCACAACCTGGGCCACATGATCACGGCAGGGCAGTCAGGCCAGGTGGCGCAAGAAGATCAGGAGAGCGATACGGCCGTTTCCCCAAAATTTAGACAGAGGAACGGCCGTTCCGTCCGCTGTTTTCAATGTTACATCCGGGGCAAATTGCCCAGGTCGCAATTTAGGCATGATCGCTCCTTTTGCGAAAGGAAGACAGAGCTGCACAAACACGCAAGAGCAATATCTGTGTAATCTACTGATAAATCAATTAAGGTGACGGACAGCCCAGAAAAGGCGCTGCAAAATTGTCACCACCACCAGCAGCCCCATCAGGCCAAACAGCCAGGCCAAAACGCCGGGAAATAGAATAAAGGCGGAATAAAAAACGATAGTTTCTGTGCCGCCGATGAGGCCAGCAGGCATAGTCACGGCAGTAAGGCGTTCAGCATGCCGCTGGCTGCGCTTCTCTAAAATGGCCGCCAGGTACATCCACGACGCTCCGTTGACGTAGAAGGTGCTGAGCAAAAAGATGAGGCTGTAGGTAACGGCCGTCTCCATGCGGCCCAGCGTCAGGCCAACGGGAATGGCTGCGTACACCACAAAATCGATAATGATGTCGAGGTAGCCACCAAAGTCGCTCTGGGCGCCGCTGGTGCGGGCCACCGCGCCATCCAGCGCATCAAAGACCCTGTTAAAAAACCAGAGCAAGAAGCCCAGCCAATACACCTGCTGCCAGAGGGCAACGGCCGCTGCAATACCGGCAAACAGGCCAAAAACAGAAAAAAACCAGGGTGGCAGTGCCTGCAGGGGCTGAGCCATCGGGTGAAAGACGGTATCTTTCATCAGGCGCATACGTTCATCAAACATCATTTGGCTCCCTTGTGGTACATTTTTTTGTGCTGCCAGTTGAGAAACGGCCGCGCATAGCGCACTTTTTCCTTTAAGCCGTAAATGAGCAAATCTCTCATCGTCAGGTCGCCAAAGAAGTGGGCTTTGTAAGCGCCGGAACGCATAAAGCCCTGGCCGGGCCTCAGCAGGCTGAGGCGGATTTTGTTTTTGGGCAGATAGGTTTTGCCGTCTAGCAGCGCCAAAAACGGATCGGCAATCCAGGAGAGCGAACGGAAAATTTGGGTGATTTCGCGAACGGTGGTAGCAACGGCTGTCTCATCGTGCGGATCTACCTGTTCAATCAATCGGTCTACCCGGTCCGCTACCTCGTCAAACGCTGCATAGCCACCGCCCACCAGCTTGAGCCTGACCAGCTCATCATAATAGCCCTGACGATCCTGCCTGTTTTGCATTGATTGCGCCCGCATCATGTTCAGCTTCACCAGCTCTGTATAGGCCCCCAACAGCCACATCACGCTGTACACCTGCCATAATTTGTAGTTGCCAAATGAGCGATAGCTGTTAGCCACCAGCCGGTCGGCCGAACAGACAAAGTTGTGGGTGACAGTTTGCAAATCGCTAAAGGCAGTAGCGGAATAATCGTTGGTTTGCTGGGCCTTAAGCAGCTGGTGGGCCAGGACGAAAACGGCCGTTAAGGTGCTGTACAACCCCTTGGAATAGAGCGGATCGATAAAGCCAGCGGCGTGCCCCAGGAGCGCCCAGCGATCACCCACCACCTGGCGGGTACTGTATTGCAGCCGGTCGGCCCGTACCCAATCCCGCACAGCCCGCGCCCCGGCAAACTGGGTGGCAATGTTGGGAAATTGCTGAATGAAGCTGAAAAACTCCTCTTCCGGTGTGAGCTCTGGGCGCGGCGGATAGTGTCGCGGGTCCAACAACAGCCCCACGCTGCACAGCGGGTTGGTGGATTCGGCATGGTTGTTAAACGGAATGACCCATAGCCAGCCACCCTCGAACAGGTGGTGCAGCGTACCCTCAGCCATTGTGAAGGGTAAGCGGTAGGCTGACTGGACCCCGTTGGCGCGGGCGTGGCCGGGAACGTTAACCATGTGGGTGAACATGCCGCGTGAATGGGTTTGCAAGTTGAAATCCCGCTCGCCAAACTTCTGCGCCAAAATGGAGCGGAAGCCACCGGCATCTACCACGTATTTTGCCGTCGCTGGCTCGCCCCGGGCGGGAATAATCGTTACTTGGTCAGCGTGAATGGTGACGTCCTGAACGGCCGTATTCTGCCGAACCTGTGCGCCATAGGAAACGGCCGTGCTCATCATGAAATAATCTGAGTCTTGACGGTAAAGATGCAGCTCATGGCCGTGTGGCTCCCTGGGTATCACCGCCTGAAGCGTGTGCTGCGGGTTGTGCCGCTCGCCCTTCTCGTGGTGCAAAAAGCCAAAATGACGCTTGATGCCATGCGTGGTTCCGGCAAATGCCAGGAAGTTCTCCGTGCTGAAGTAAGCCAGCTCCGGCACATCGTAAAAATGGGACAGCGCCCGCATCATTTCCGACGTTTCCAAAATCAGCGATTCGCCAATGGCAAAGCGCGGGTGAGTCTTTGCCTCGAAGATGACGACCCGCTGCCCGTGCCGCGCCAATATCGCCCCGAGCGCACTACCGCTGATGCCAGAGCCAATAATGGCAATGTCGAAGTCAGTCTGAATCATACAGGATTCCTCTTAATTACCGTCGCCAGCGCAGCCACGTTTTGAACAGCTTTGCCACCAGCGGCGTCAGGCGGGTGCGGTTCCAGGCATCGGCCGTTTTCTTAATGGCCTCGGTCTGGGTAGGATATGGATGAATCGTCTGTGCCAGCATCCCCAGCCCTTTGCCCGCCATCATCGCTGTGGTAATTTCGCTAATCGACTCCCCGGCGTGACGGCCAATCATGGTTGCGCCCAAAATTTTGTCGGTTCCTTCTTTCACATAAATCTTCACAAAGCCCGCTTCCCCGTCGGTCCGGCCCCGGTCGGTTTCCTCGATTTTAGTCGTAAAGGTCTCTACCGAGATGCCCTTTTCTTCGGCTTCATAATCAAACAGACCCACATGGGCAATTTCGGGGTCCGTGTAGACGGTCCAGGGGATGATCAAGTCGCTGTACTTTTTGCGGCCGAAGAAGAAGGCATTTTGCAGCACCATGCGCGCGGTGGCATCGGCCGTGTGGGTAAACATGGCCGGGATGGCCACATCGCCCGCGGCAAAAATGTCTGGATTGGTGGTCTGCAAGCGGTCGTTTACGGTCAGTCCCTTTTTACTGTACTCCACGCCAGCCGCCTCTAAATTCAGACCCTCAACGTTGGGTTGACGCCCGGCCGCCAGCAAAATTTCATCCACTGCCACGGTTTGCGTCTGGCCCTTATGCTGGAAGGTGATCATTTTTTCACCACCAGCCCGCTCAACTTTTTCAGTTTTACTTTCCAGGTAAAACTGCACGCCGTCCGCCTCAAGGGCATGGCGCACCAGCGCAATACCTTCCGGATCGCGCAGCCCGCCAATGGTGGGATCTAAATCAAAGACGCTTACCTGGCTGCCAAAGCGGGCAAATGCCTGGGCCATTTCCGCGCCGATGGGTCCGGCCCCAATGATCGCCAGGCGATTCGGCCGTTTCGTTAGCTCAAATACGCCCTCGTTGGTGATATAGCCTGCTTCAGCCAGTCCGGGAATGGGAATTTCTGCAGCTTTTGAACCGGTTGCAATGACAGCTTTACTAAATTCAATTGTTCGGCCGTCTACCTCAAACCTGTTTTTGCCCGTGAACTGCCCTTCACCCAGATAGACGTCAATGCCCAGATTACTAAATCGTCTGGCCGAATCATGGAAGCTGATGTCGGAGCGAATTCGCCGCATCCGCTCCATAACGGCCGCAAAATCGACCTTAAGCTCACCGCCAATATCCACGCCCAGGTCAGCCGCCCGGCGAATGTCGCCAATGGCTTTGGCCGTGCGCAGAATGGCCTTGGAGGGTACGCACCCCGCCACCAGACAGTCTCCGCCCAGCAAAAATTTTTCTACGAGCGCCACTTTTGCACCGATACCTGCTGCTCCGGCCGCCGCCACCAGCCCAGCCGAGCCACCGCCAATGACCAGGAGGTTGTAACGGCCGTCTGGCGTCGGGTTTTGCCACGCTGGCGGATGAGCATTATTGACCATGATCTGGTTGTATTCATCAAATGGGGGAACTTTTATTTCCGCAACCATGTACTCTCTCACTTTTTACTTGTCACTTGCCTCTCGTCTTTTTATAAAGCGAGACAGGGCAATGCTTGCCACAATAAGCGCCGCAGAAAAAACTAACGTGAGGGGATTCACCTGCACGTCCCCAGCCATTAGCTCGCCAAGGGTGCCAAACGAAGCGCCCAACAGCACGGCAGAAATGGTGCCGGGAATTGAACCAATAATGGTAGCCAGAATAAACGGCTGCCACTTAATCTTTAAAAAGCCCGCCGCATAGTTCACCAGATCAAAGGGCAAAAAGAGAAGGCGCATAATGAGCACTGTCTCAAAGCTATTTTGCCGCATTCGCTGGGTATATTTTTGGATAATCGAAGCCTCTTGCTCACTTTCAATCAGGTCCTGGCCAAAGTATCGCCCTATGCCGTAGGCAATTAAAGCCGAGGAATTGCTGCCAATTGCGATGTACAAAATACCAATCGGCCCGAACAGGAAGCCGCCTAGCAGCGTCAGCAGGGTGGTGGGGAAGAAAAGTAACGGCCGTAACGCATACACCAGAACATAAAACAGCGGTCCGTATAGGCTGCCTGTTAGAAAATTTGCCAGCCCGTTCAGGCTGTCAGCCAGGGTGAGGCCGTTGAGCGCAGCGTAAAGATAGTATCCCCCGAGCCCAGCCCCCCACAATAGCAACGCTGCTACCTTGGCACCGTGCTTTTGCCAAAATGTGCCGTGCTCCAGGTTTACGGAACTTGCTTGTTGCACCAGGTTATCATTCATAGCTTCATTGGCTCCTTTTATTTTGTTGCCAGGCATTGAGTATCCATGACAGAGAGCCGTTGACCGTATAGAATCTTACAAACCAAAGATTACAGAATGATAACAGAGTGGAGATGAGGAGTATGAAATCTGAGAATGAAGACGGCCGTATCCGCACCTATAGCTGGCAAGACCCCGTGCCCAGCGCCAACGCCGCCCGCCAGAAAAGTGGCCTGGATTTTCTTAGCGAGATGATTGGCGGCAGGCTGCCCCAGCCACCCATTGCCCAGACGCTCGATTTTCGCCTGGCAGAAGCGGCTGAAGGAACGGCCGTGTTTGAGATTGATTGCTCAGAATTTCATTATAATCCACTGGGGGCCGTGCACGGAGGGGTTATTGCCACGCTGCTGGATTCCGCCATGAGCTGCGCGGTTCAAACGCTTCTGTCTGCTGGCCAGGGCTACACCACTGTAGAGATAAAGGTTAACTTTGTGCGCCCTGTTCTGCAAGACAGTGGAAAGCTAAGGTGCGTAGGTAGCGTTGTGCACGGAGGGCGGCGCATTGCCACCGCCGAGGGGAAGCTGGTGGATGAGGAAGGTAAGCTTTATGCGCACGGCACAACCACCTGCTTTATCTTTGCTGCTTAATTTTTATGCCGCTGGCGAATTATTGAAGGTTGTGTTGTTTACGGCCGTTTCCCCCAAAACTTCATCAATGTTGCGCGTCAGCTCTTCCAGGCTGGCTGGCTTTACCAGGTAGCGGTTGGCTCCCGCATTTAGCCCTTCTCGAATGGCTTCTTGATGCGCCTTGCCGCTGAGCATAATGATGGGCAATTCGGCCGTGTTTTTGGTGTCGCGCAGCTTACGGCACAGGGTCAAACCATCCATTCGCGGCATCATCACGTCTAAAATTAAAATGTCGGGCTGGCATTCGGGGATTTTCTCCAGGGCTTCCAGGCCATCCTTAGCCATAAACGATTGGTAACCAACCATTGTTAACATGGTGGACAGTAGCTGCCGAATCTCGAATTCATCATCCACAACCAGGATTGAGCACTTCATTTTCCGCTTCTCCACTTTTACAAGGAAGACCCCGGAAACTGCTGGGGAATATTTACCTTTAGGCTTGTACCAGTTGGGAACTGCTCTGGACAGAGTCCTTCCTAAGATATTGAATAGGACTTACGGCCTATATTAAGAATGCACTCGTCAAAACTACTAACGTAATTAAGTAGACCTTCCTCTAAATTTCTGTGCTGTGACCATTTTTAATAGGGACGGCCGTTCAGAGGTAAAATAATCGCAAGCATAACAATACTTCTCCAAAAGCATGCTTCTGGGGAAAACAAGAGGATGGACATGGAAATCTTAGGTGGCCCGCTATTTAGCGTAGCGGGGGCAGGCGAATCCCACGGACCCGGCATCACCACAATCGTTTTCGGCTGCCCGCCGGGCCTACAGCTCAGCCGCAGCCAGATTCAGGCCTATTTGGACAGGCGGCGGCCCGGCAGCAGTCGGCACGGCACCCCTCGCAACGAAAAAGATAAAGTACTGCTCTTGGCCGGGCTTTACCAGGAAGATCACGATGAGCTCACCGCTGGGCCAGCTATTGAAGTGACGGTAGAGGGCAGCACGTTTGCCACGACAGCGTACGAAAGTGGCTTTACAACCGGCGAACCCATTAGCGCCTTGGTGCTTTCGGCCTCATCCAAATCGCGCCACTACGAGCAGTTTGCCGGGCCGACGGGGGCGGTGCGCCCGGGCCACACGGACCTGGTGAAGTATCACAAGGCCAAAGGGCACATCGACATTCGCGGCGGCGGCCGTTCCAGCTATCGCAGCACCATTTCAGACGTGATTGGCGGCTCCATTGCCCGAATCTTCCTCCAGCAAACGTTTGGCACGGCAATTTTGTCATCTATCAGCCAGGTTGGGCCGCTGCAAAGCCAGCGCACCCTAAGCGACCATTTCACCGATCTGCTGCGCGATGGCGGCACCATTACCCCCGCCCAAATTGCCCAGGTAGAGCAGCAGCTAACCAGCGCCGAAATCCACAGCCTGGACGCCGACTTTGCCACCGCAGCAGGGGAGCTAATCAAGCAAACACGCATTGATGGTGACTCAATTGGCGCAGCGGTAGAAGTTGTGGCGGTGAACGTCCCTGCCCTGGCGGGCGACCCGCTGTATAACAGCCTGAAGCTACGACTAATGGGCAGCCTGGGTGGCCTGCACGCGGCACAGTCGTGCGAAATTGGTGACGGTATTGACGTCGTAACCCGGCGCGGCAGCGAAAACAACGACCCCATTCGCCGCAGCGGCTACCAGGGCAATTCGCACGGCGGGCTCATCGGCGGCGTTACCACCGGCATGCCCCTGGTATGCCGGGTGGGCTTCAAGCCAACCTCCACCATTGTGAAGCCCCAGCAGTCTGTGCAGAAAAACCTGGAGGAGATTGACTTTCTGCTGGAGAAAGGGCGACACGACCCGTGCGTAGGCGTGCGCGCAGGCGTCACGCTGGAATCCCGCCTGGCTATTGAGCTGATGAATGCCGTGCTGATGCACCAGGCTCGCGCAGTGGATCCAGAGCAGTTTAAGCTGTTTTGATTTTGCGGCTGCAACGACCCTACGGGTTTGCCCTAAAGAAGCAAGTTTTTTTGCATCAAACCCTTAGGGTCAATTCGGTCAAAGCCAGAGGTCCCGCAAAAATTGCGCCTGTTTGCGCAGTTGAAAGGGGCCGCCTCCCTCGTGATTGTTGTAATCATAAACGGCCATCTGCTTTTGCCCGGCGTAATGGTTGTACGCTGCGTAAACGGTGCTCGGCGGACAAATGTCGTCCATCAGGGCCACAGAAAAAAGCGCCTGGGCCTTTGCCCGGGCGGCGAAGTTCACCCCATCAAAGTAAGAAAGGGTGCGAAACACGCTTTCTACCTGGGCACGGTGGGCTGCGCAATAGCGGGTAATTTCGTTATAGGGCGCCGTGTTTACCAGTTGGGTAGCGCGCCGGTAGTGGCATAAAAAGGGAACATTGGGCATGGCGACGGCCACGGCCGTATCCAACCCCGCCACTGCCAACGTAATGCCCCCACCCTGACTATCCCCGGTGATGGCGATCTGGTCAGGGCGCACGGCGGGCTGCTTCCGCACCAACGCCAGCGCCCGCACGGCATCCACAAACACACGCCGATAATAATAGGCATGCGGATCAAGAATGCCCTGCGTCATAAAGCCGGGGACGTGCGAACCTGTACCTTGCGGCGCGATGTCTACCGTATCCCCAGGCCGATGTTGGGCCCAGCCCTGGCCGCGCGTATCCATGACAAAGTAGGCAAAACCGAGGCTGGGCCAGGCGAGAAAGTCCAGCACAAAGCCGCGCCCGCCACTGTAGCCCAAATATTGCACCACGCAGGGCAACGGCCCACGCCGCTGGCGGGGCAGCAGGTACCAGCCCTTTACGGGCTGCCCGCCAAAGCCGGCAAAGGTCACATCGTAAGCGTCAATTGTGTGCAATCCTTCATCCACCGGTTCAAACGTGGCGGTCAGGGGAAATACGGCCGTTTCATCCAGCGTTCTCTGCCAAAAATCATCAAAATCCTCCGGCTCTTCGCGAGTTGGTAAGTAGCGTTGTAGATCGTCAAGGGGAAGATCAAAAAAGGGCATTCGGGATTCTCCATTCGGAATTGGGGTTGGTAATACTGGCATATTGTAACCTGATTATCGCATTCTCGTTGCTTTTCGCTGCACGCAGAGGGGAAAAATAATGTACAATGAGGCGTACATCACACCTGCAACCTTTCTACAAGCAACCTGTTTAGACGTCATTGCGTAGTTCCTATGTCCAGCCAAAACGAGTTAAGTTTGCTCCCATTTCGCACTCTTTGCGATAGATGCCACCGGGAAAGCGAACGGTTTTTTGCCCAAAAAGAACATGACCCCCGCTTTTGTTATGAACTCTTCCGGCGGGCGTTTGTGCATGGCAATGAGCATGCCTGGAGCTGCCTGTATGAGCGGTATCAAAAGCTGGTACTTTCCTGGGTCATGCGGCACGCGCTTTATTCAGGCCTGGGCGAAGAGGCTGACTATTTTATGAACCGGGCTTTTGAAAAGATGTGGCAAGGTATCCCGGCAGAAAACTTCAGCAAGTTCCCCGATTTAAAATCGCTGCTGCGCTACTTGCAGATGTGCACCAATGCCGTGATGGTCGATTTTGCCCGCTGGAAGGAACAGGCCCATCTGTGGGATCGAGCCAATCGGTCGTCCAATGGAGAGGAGGAGTTCGATCCGCTGACCACGCTGGTGGACACCGACTTCCGCCCGGAACGTGAGGTTGCCCGGCGCGAGATGCAGGCAATTTTGTGGGAAAAGTTAGAAGCGTTGTGCAATAACGAGAAGGAGCTCCTGGCAATTCACAGCTATTTTGTGCTGGATTTAAAACCGCGCGAAATCTACGACTTACACTCACAAGCGTTTGAGGACGTACGCGATGTGTCCCGCACCAAGGACAATTTTCTGGCGCGTATTCGTCGCAATGAAGAATTCAAGGAATTTT
Source organism: Promineifilaceae bacterium (SeqCode) (assembly GCA_041987425.1). Taxonomy (GTDB): domain Bacteria; phylum Chloroflexota; class Anaerolineae; order Promineifilales; family Promineifilaceae; genus Leptofilum. The sequence goes on from JBHIWP010000064.1 coordinate 17,412, forward strand.
TAGACGATGCGTGAAAAAAGGCGTGGCGTTCGTTTATAGAGTCAGCAGCATAATTGCTTGTTTTGGCAGAACCATCCCTTACCTGGGAAATTCTTTTTTGTCATAACATTGCGCATCTTTTTTTAGACAAAGTTAGCGACACACTTTTCACGCTTATGAACGAGAATAAACAGCTTTTTCCGCCACACAAAGGTTCCACCGCTTCTTTAAGGCGACGCTTTATTTACTCTCGAACTCCGTGTCCCTTTGCCTTTGATGACTGGTATGGCGCAATGATCAGGAGTTTTAACTATGGCGCATATTGATGACAGTCTCAAGGCTGCTCTCTATCGAATTACCTGTCCCGATAGCGCGACGTTAGGCAATTTTCATTTGGGGCTGCTGCCTGAAGATGCGGCAACAAAAATTTCGGCACACCTCACTGGCTGCCCCCACTGCACCCGCGAAGTTGAACAGTTAGAGGCGTTCCTGGCGGAAACGGCCGTTTCCCTGCAGCCCTCAACCACTGAAAGAATCAGAGTCTGGATTGCCAAACGCCTGCCAGCTGGCGGGCCAGGCAGAAGCGCTTTGGGCACACCCGCTTTTGCCACTCGCGGCGGCGACAGCGGCCCCCTCATGTACGAAGCGGGTGATGCTCAACTATCTCTAGAGGTGCAGGATGACCCAGAACACCCTGGCCGCAAGGCAATTTTGGGGCTGGTGCTGGGCATTGATACCGAGGCTGTAGAGGCCCGATTGAGTCAAAATGATCAGATAGTAAGAGCAGAAACTTTGGATACCGTTGGTAACTTTACTTTTACAGACCTGCCCTCAGGCGAGTATGAGCTCACCGTCTCTGGGCCAACAATTGAAATTCATTTGCAGGAACTAATCATTTAATCATTGCGCATAACTTTATTCAACCGCACTAAGCGCGACCCAAATACCGTCACAACTCGGTTAGTGTGGCGAAGGATGTATTGGAATGATTGATCACCTGGCTGCGACCCCGGTTTTGGCAGAAACGGCCGTCTCCAAAATCACGACCCCAAAACAACTACTTGCCCACCTACTCGCCGCCGCTAACCAAAATGAGCGGCGCTATTTGCTTGCCCAATACGCATCCCCGTTTTCTCAGAAAAAACGCAAGGAACTGGCTGATCTCTTAAAAAAGGAAGCCGACCGTCTGATGTGGGAAAATATCGAGCTTTGCTTCGACTTCGCTGACCTAATCTCCCAAATGGCACAGCTATTCGATGCCCCCATGTTCCAGGCGCTCAGCCTGCGAGCACGAGGCAACGGCTACTCTATCGGCCTGGGCGAGCACCAAAAAGGAATTAACTGTTACGATGAAGCCGCCCAAATTTATGCCGACCTGGGCTGCCGAGTGGAGCAGGCATGGTCGCAAAACGGCAAGCTTTATGCCCTCGCCTGCCTGAGCCGCTACGATGAGGCACTGGCCACCGGGCGGCACGCCTCGCAAATTCTTGAGGAAAACGAACAGTGGGCAGCATTCGCCGATATGATGGTGAATTTGGCCATTATTCACGGCCGTTTAAGCCAGGATGCTGAAGCGCTGCAAAAGCTAGACAAGGCCAAAGATGTTTACGGCCGTTTAGGGCCAGAAGGTGAACAGCCTTTGCTGCGCGTGGAGCTAAACCGGGGCATTCTGCTGCGCAACCTGGGCCGCTTTCAGGAATCTATTGCTGCCATCAAGCTGGCTCTGGCCTTTGAACAGTTGGGGCAATCGATCACCGCCGCGCAGGCTCAGCAAAATCTGGCAATGACCTACTTCGTGATGGGGCGCTACAATGAGGCCTTAACGCTGCTGGACCAGGCGCGAGAAACGTTTCTGGACGATGGCCGTGAACGCCACGCCATGCTTACCGAACTTTTGCTGAGCGACTGCCTGCTCTCGCTGAGGCGCTTTAACGACGTTTTAGCCAAATGCAAAAACGTGCGGCAGCTTTTTAGCAAGCTAGACACCCAGTTTGAGGTAGGTCAGGCTATTTTGAATGAGGCCAAAGCGCACGCTGGATTGGGCAACTATGCTCAGGCGCAGGCCTCTGTGGATGAGGCGCGCCAGCTCTTTTTGGAAGACGGCAACCCTACGGCCGTGGCCGATGCGGAGCTGCAAGCGGCCGTTTTGCTAGCGTACCAGGGCCAGCATGCTCACGCTTTAGCCAAAGCAGAAGCGTCTGGCGTAATTTTTGCCGCCCACCAGCTGCCCATCGGGGAAGCTCGGGCTTGTCTGGTGTCCGCCCGCGCTGCCCTGAATTTAAACGAGCGCGAGCAAGCGCAGGCATGGGTTCAGATAC
>JBHIWP010000065.1:0-19586 GCA_041987425.1 Promineifilaceae bacterium (SeqCode)
AACAGGCAGGAAGAGGCCTGGTGTGAAGCGGCCCAGGCCGAGCTGCTGCGCAAACGCGGCCGTTTTGAAGAGGCGACCAAACATTTAGAAGCAGCGCGCCGAACGTTTGAAAAATTGGAAGATCAGTCTGGGGTAGCGCAGGCCTATCATTCTGCCGGAACCCTGGCGGCCCAACAGGGCCAGTACGAACGGGCGCAAATGCTGTACCAGCAAAGCCTGACGCTGCGCCAGGAACTCGATCAGCCAGCATTTATTGCCGCCCTTTTAAGCAATTTAGCTATCATTGCCCGCTTTCAGGGAGACCTGGCAGAGTCTCAGCGATTGAATGAAGAGGCGTTAGAAATCCGGCGGCAGGTGGGGGACCGGCGCACCATCGCCAATTCGCTTAACAATTTGGGCAACGCCGTGCGCAATTTGGGCGACTTGGCCAAAGCACGCGCTCATTTGGAAGAGGCTTTGCAGCTCCAGCGCGAGGTAGGCGACCGCTGGGCCATTGCCAATTCGCTAAACAACCTGGGCAACGTGGTGCGCGATCAGGACGACTATGAAAAGGCGCGCGAATTCTACGTGGAAAGTTTGACAATTAACTATGAGTTTGGCGACCGGCGGGCAATTGCCTATGTGCTGGAGGATATGGCGGCGCTGGCAGCAACACAAGATGAGGCCGGCCGCGCGCTTCAGTTAGTGGGGGCAGCCCAGGCGCTGCGCCAGGAGATTGGCACGCCGCTCTCCGCTGTGGAGCAATCTCAGTTAGACGGCCGTTTAACGGCCGTGTTGGACCATGAAGAAATCCAGGCCTACCTGGAGCAGGGCCGACGACGCTCCCTGGCGGAAGCCATAGAGTTTGCCCTGGCAAATGATCCGGCTGATGTGCATTTGCAGAACAGCGTTGGGGAAGCGGTTCATGAGTGAAGAACGGCAATTTTATGTGCCCCCGGGCGGACCGCCACGAGTGGATGCGCCCAGCCCAGAAATCTACGCGGCCATGGGGCAGGAGAACATTTTTGCCATGATGGCCGACTTTTACCAAGCGTTAGAAGCGTCTGAAATTCGAGAGATGTTTCCTCGTGACATGATACGCGCCTCGCGCAAGTCGGCGGCATTTTTTGTGGGTCTGCTGGGTGGGCCGCCGCTTTACCATCAACAATATGGTAACCCCATGATGCGGGCGCGCCACATGCCATTTGCTATCGACGAAGCAGCCCGGCAGGTGTGGCTGGCCTGTTTTGACGATGTCCTGGCTGAGGCGTCCGAAAAATATAACTTTCCGGCAGAACATTTGCCCCAATTTCGGGACTTCCTGGCGGGCTTTTCCAGTTGGATGGTGAATACGGCCTGACAGTGAATTAAGGTGCTGGAGCGCAACTCATTAGCCCAAAATACGATCTTTTTAGCCCGAGTTTCAAAGCAGATCCGTTCCCCACGTTTGCCAGGATGCGGCAGGATGACCCCATTTACGCCCATCGTTCTCCAGGTGGCGGCACCATCTGGTACATTACGCGGTACGAGGACGTTACGGCCGTTCTCAAAGACAACGAGCATTTCGTGAAGAACGTTCGCAATACATTGCCGCCCGATGCCGCCAGGCCACGCAAATCTGCACTCTATCGCCTCATCAACGAGAATATGCTGTTTGCCGATCCGCCAGACCACACTCGGCTGCGGGCTCTGGTGAACCAGGCATTTACGCCGCGCCGCGTGGAGCAGCTGGCCGGGCGCGTGCAGCAAATTACCAATGAGCTGCTGGCCGCTATTGCCCCAGCGGGGCAGGCGGACCTTATTGCCACTTTTGCCCTGCCCATGCCCGTGCGGATCATTGCCGAGCTGCTGGGTATCCCCGCGGCCGATCAGGAAGAGGTAGCAGACTGGTCTCAGGCGATCATTTCACCGGGCAGTCGGGACCTGAATTACAGTGCGCGAAAGCGCAAGGTGCGCGCCTTTGTGGATTATTTGCGGCAAATGTTTGTTCTGCGGCAGCAGGAGCCGCAGGATGACTTGATTTCGGCACTGGTGCAGGCGGAAGAGGCGGGGGAGCGGCTGAATGAGGCAGAGCTTTCTAGCATGGTGGCGTTGCTGCTGGTGACGGGGCATGAAACGACAGTCAATTTGCTAGGCAACGGGGCTTTGGCTTTATTGACCCATCCTGAGCAGCTGCTGATTTTGCAGGAGAGGCCGGGCCTGTGGTCAACGGCCGTTGAAGAGCTGCTGCGTTTTGACGGGCCGGTAGAGACCTCAACCACGCGCTGGGTGCGGCAAGATTTTATGTTCCAGGGGCACGCCATGCGGCGCGGGGACGTGGTGCGCGTGGTGCTGGCCTCGGCCAATCGTGACGCCAGCCATTTTACTCAGCCAGATGTATTTGATGTAGCCCGGGGCGACAATCGCCATCTGGCGTTTGGCATGGGAATTCATTACTGTTTGGGCGCGCCACTGGCTCGTTTGGAAGGGGAAATTGGGCTGCAAACGTTGTTTTGTCACTTTCCCCGGCTTCGCCTGGCGGTTCCGGTCAACCAGCTTGAATGGCGCTCTGGCATATTGTTTCGCGGGCTGAAGGCGCTTCCGGTCACCTGGTGAGCGCTTTTGCTAGTTGGCGACCTCTTCATGGAAGCCGCAGACACGGCCGTCTTCCATTTCAAACACAACGCTGCGATCTTCTTCAAAGACCGTATCTTCATTGTTGATCTCTGTCTCTACTTGCACAATCGTAAAGCGACACAAGACCTCGTCTCCCGCCTGCTGCGAGCAGCTCACGCGCTCAAATTCAATGCTTTGCCTTTCTTCGGGGCTCACGCTCAGCAGCCCATCAATGATTTCATCGGCCCGTTCTTCACAGGCAAGCGCGGCTGCTGCATCAAAGTCGCGCTCATTGATGGCGTTTAGATAGTCAACGGCCGTTGTCACATTATTGCCGCCACAAGCGACCAGGAAAAAGATAAAAAGGGTCAGGATAGTCAGTAATACGGGTTGTTTTCTCATAGTTGAAATCCTTTGGACAGTTGCTTACGGGCAAAGTGATTCTACTAAGAGCATATAGGCGGCGCGGAAAAAACCCAATGGGAAACTATATAGAGGCAAGATACAGTCAGGTTATAACTCTTAATTAGGTCAGGCTTTCTACCGCAAGCGAATTGCCTGCACTGGCATATGGATACTAAGCTACCGATTACGGCGCATCGGCAAGCTGCCACTCAAATAAGGCTGTGGCTACCCAGGTGGGCGGTGGGGCATTGTATAGTTGACTTGCGTCGGAATACGTAAGATCGCGAATCTGGCCGCGGATTGGCCCGCGCAGGTAGCGGAACACCTGTCCGGCGTCGCGCGCATCGCTCTTGGCCGTTACGCAGTGCTGATTATAGCCCCAGTAATCACCAGACTCCAGCAGTTTGATGCCTTCTTCCAACGTCCGCCGGGCTACGTCTAAACCGCCTTTCAGGGGGAAATAAGCGTTTTCCGGCGGATCGCCGTAGCCAATGCCGTGATGGAACGGATCGGCTGTGGAGACGATAACGGCATTCTCCACTTCCCGAGCCAGCTCGTCGATGCCAGGCAGCCTGTCTGGTTTGCCACCGGCCAGGTAGGGATACCGTTCGAACACCTTTGGGCCTGCAATGCCGCGGCGTTTGGTTTCTGCTTTCCAAAAGTGGCGGAAGCTGATGAGGGCGTGATCGTGTTGGTATTCGGTACGGCCGTTTAATCCGTCACCCTGAATGCCCCAAAACGGCCAGTTAGCCGGATCGTCGCCATTAGCCACAGCCACGCGGGCAGCCTCCATTTCGTCGGTAAAGGCGTGCAGCACGCTGATCACGACGACCTTGTCCGTACCGCTGTCCAAACAGGCATGTACGGCCGCAGCAATTTGCTGCCCGCATTCGGCCACGCCCGCATGAGGAAAGACCACAACACCGCCAGCCGCTAACGTGCCAGACAGATCCCACTGGCGCGCTTCGTCCAGCAGCCGCAGCGTGCCATCCTCACCCAGTGCTTCATGCTCAGCCCGGTATAGCTTATGAATTTCCTGGCGTAACTGTTCTCGGTTCATTCGCTTGCTTCAAAATAAAGTAAAAACGCCGGTGAAAATCCGGCGTTTTGGTTATGAACAGCGTAAGTTACGCTTGAAAGTTCGTTTGGCAACCACTAGTCCTCATCACTCTGCGTGCTGCTGTAGCCAATGCCAATGACGCCCAGGCCTACCGCGCCAATCACGCAGACGACCATGATTATTAATAAGATCAGGCCAATGAGAGAAAGCGTAAAAGCTGCACCCGCACCACTTTGCTCCTGAGCGAAAACGGCCGTAGGCAGCAGAAACAGCAGGGCAGTGGCCAGAACCAGTGAAAGACGGGTGGAAGTTAAGTGACGTACAATTTTCATAAATAGATTTTCTCCTGAAATAGGTACACAGATTATACAGGTCCGTACAAAATTGCACCAACAGCGCCATTTTATCGGCATTTTGGACTGTACCGATTTCCCGAGCAGGTTGGGAAATTAGCTCATGACACGGGAATAGGCGCCTGTCTATACTTTGCCCATTCAACTTAACAAACTCATGTTACGCAGCTTAGATTTCAAAAGTCTAATTTTCTCTGGTGTGAAATAAATTTGTTTAGAAGTCTTTTGAAATCTTCCCCTATGGGACTGCGTACCATCAGTTAACCAATAAAAGGAGTGCTTAAGATGTTACGTATAAATAGCATGCGTGTTGGACAAGGCAGAAAAGAAAGCCGTGTTGTATGGGGTGGATGGGGCGCTATTTTGGCGGGTGTGGCCTGGGCGGCCTCGGCCATCGTCCATTTTGTCCTCGTTTATCCTGATTCGGGCGCCGGAGCCGTGGGTTCACTTTCCGCTTATCTCATCGAAGCTGCCCATGCCCTGGCCGAGATCGGCATGTTGGGGGCGCTTTTGGGCTTGCATACTTTGCAGTCACCGGCATACGGCCGTTTGGGTAAGGCGGGCTTCGCCCTGGCTTTTTTGGGCACCGCGCTTATTTGCTTGATTACGATTGTCGTCGTTTTCACTATGGACATGATCGGTGAGACATTATTGACGGTCGTTTTTAGCTCTAGCGCTTTAAGCTGGTTTTTGGGATTTCCGCTGTTAGGCATTGCCACTTTACGTGCCAGAGTGCTGCCACGCTGGCAAGGGGTGTTGCTACTTGCTTTCTTTCCCTTGTTCCTGTTCACGCTTAGCTCATACGGATGGGGCGGCCTGGCATTTGCCCTATTCTGGCTGGTGCTTGGTTATGGGCTTTTTTCCCAAACAGGGCTGCTAGATCATAGCAGTACGGCAGACGCGATGTTATAGTAACGTTCACAATATTTCATCGTTTTGAGGATGCGGTCTTCAAAGGAGTTGAGGAGTGAATCCCGAGCAGGAATCCTTAACTTTACTTTCAGCTGAGCCGCCGGGCATGTTCCGGTGGCTCGTTAAAAAAGCGAAGCCAGGCACTGCCTGGCTCGCTTTCTTGCTAAGCCTTTTGTCGTTCATTTTTCTGGGCGGCTCGCTTTACTTCGCATTTCAGGAGCCTACCCCGCCAGCAGTCCAATCAATGACCTGGGTCTATGCTCAGATAATCTCTGTGATTGGGCCGGGCGGAGCCGTGGCTTTGGGGATGCTTATCGCACTAAAGCGACCGCGAAATTTATACGGCTGGCTGTGGCTTGTTTTTGGCCTTGCCCTGGCGCTTTTGCAATTTGTCGGGAGTTATGCCGGCCAGCTTTCTGCTATAGCAATAGAAACAACGTCAACGGCCGTATGGGTGACAATGTTGGGCAACGGTGCCTGGCTGCTGTCGGTAGCGCTATCCCCCTTTCTCATGCTGCTTTTCCCAGACGGGCGTCTGCCTTCCCCACGCTGGCGTGTTGTAGTTTGGGCCACCGTCATAGCGGCCGTAATTACGGCGATGCTCATGCCATTTTTACCAGGTCAAAGCGTTATCACTCCAATAGAAAGCCCCTTCAGCCTTGACGGCGAAGCGGGGCAGTTTATTACCGTTCTTATCATTGGCGCGGTATTTGCCCTGTTTGCCTGTTCGCTTCTCTCACTTCTGTCTCTGTTCACTCGCTACCGACAGGCAGGGGGCATCGGGCGGCAGCAGATCAAGTGGTTCTTGTATGGGGCCATACCATTCGGCGCAGCAGTGGTAATTAGCGGATTCCTGGGCCAGGACCTGCCTGGTCTTCTCGATGTCATATTCGAGTCGGCGACAATGTCGGGACTGTATCTTGCAGTAGGCGTCGCCATTTTCCGCTACCGACTTTACGACATTGATCTGATAATCAATCGTACCCTGGTCTATGTGACGCTAACGGCCGTTATCGTGGTGCTATATGTACTGACTGTGGGTTACCTGGGCATGCTTTTCCAGGCCAGGGGCAATCTCATTATCTCTCTGCTGGCGACAACGGCCGTTGCCATTCTATTTGCGCCCCTGCGCGAAAAGCTGCAGCGCACCGTCAACCGCCTGATGTATGGCGAGCGGGATGATCCCTACGCGGTGCTTGCTCGTCTCGGCCAGCGCCTCGAAGACACCTTAAAAGCCGAGGCAGCCTTGCCTATCCTGGCTGAGACAATCGCCGAAACCATGAAGCTGCCCTATACGGCCATTACCCTGAAGCGAGGCAGTGAGTTTCGCGTGGTGGCTAGCCAGGGCTCGCCGCCGAACGAGCCTATCGTCTTGCCGCTTACCTACCAACGCGAAGCGGTGGGGCAGCTTCTCCTGGCCCCGCGCGGACCTAACGAGACTTTTTCCAAAACAGATAAGCGGTTATTGGAAGATTTGGCCAGGCAAGCGGGTGTGGTGGCCCATGCCGTCTGCCTGGCTTTGGATTTGCAGCGTTCGCGAGAACAGCTTGTTATGAATCGCGAAGAAGAACGGCGGCGCTTACGGCGCGATCTGCACGACAGCGTTGGGCCTCAGCTCTCGGCGCTCACGCTCAGGCTAGATACGGCTCGCTCGCGCCTGGCCCCCAATGAGGAGATGCACTTGCTGCTCGAGGACCTGGCACAGCACGTCCGCCATGTCGTGGCCGATATTCGCCGGGCAGTTTACGATTTACGGCCGCCTTCGCTCGATGAACTGGGACTTCTCCCGGCCCTGCGTGAAACGGCCGCCAAATATACCAGCGGCAGTTTGCATATCTCTGTAGAGGCGTCGACTGAATTGCCACCGCTGCCAGCGGCCGTTGAAGTGGCCGTTTATCGTATTACCTTAGAGGCGATAAACAATATGGTGCGCCACGCTGCTGCTCGAAAAGGCAGGGTAGACATTGGCCTTGATAATATGTCTGGGATGTTGCGCCTGGAAGTTTGCGATGATGGGCGCGGTATTCGTGATTCAGACGTACCGGGCGTTGGTCTTGCCTCAATGCGCGAGCGTGCCGAAGAACTAAGCGGCACCTTCGTCGTGGGGTCATCACGCTCTGGTGGAACGCGGCTGGTAGCGCTGCTGCCCTGTCCACTGGTAGAAACAACGGGAATTTCGACAGTATGAGTACAGTTCGTGTTCTAATTAGTGACGACCATCCTGTTTACCGCGATGGCATGCGCGGACTTGTAGAGTCTGCCGCAGACATGGAGGTGGTGGGGGAGGCGGCAACCGGGGAAGAAGCCGTTGCGCAAGCACGGGCGCTCCAGCCCGATGTGGTTTTGATGGATGTCAAAATGCCGGAGATAAACGGCATTGAGGCAACGCGCATCATCCTTGGCAGCGGCTTGCAAGTTGGTATTCTTGTCGTGACCATGTTTCAAGACGATGATACGGTCTTTGCGGCAATGCGGGCTGGGGCCCGCGGCTACCTGCTCAAGGACGCTCGCGGTGAAGAAGTGCTCCAGGCCATACGTACCGTTGCCGCTGGTGGGGCCATCTTTAGCCCCGGCGTGGCCGAAAGGCTGATCGCTTATTTTGCCAATGTGGGAAAGGCGATTTCCCCCAGAACATTTTCCGAGCTCACAGAGCGCGAGGAAGAAATTCTTATGCTAATCGCCCAGGGCAAAAATAACCGTGATATCGCCGCCGGATTCTCGCTTAGTTTGAAAACGGTTCAGAATCACGTCTCGAACATCCTCACCAAGCTGCAGGTAGCAGATAGAGCACAGGCCATCCTCCGTGCGCAACAGGCGGGTTTAGGCAAACAGGCTTAAGCGTTCGGCGTTTCTCGCAAAACTGGCTAATATTTTACCTATGCAGATATCAATGGCTGCGAACGCTGTTTTGGGTATAACGGCCGTTTTTCGCCTTTTCAGACTGAACAACCGGAGAGTGAAGATGCCACGACTGACAAAAATTTACACGCGCGGCGGCGACGAAGGGATGACTTCGTTGGGCAGCCGCACGCGCGTACCAAAGGATTCGCTGCGCGTGTCGGCATATGGCACCGTGGATGAACTGAACTCGGTATTGGGCGTTGCCGTAGCCTATGGGCTGGTGGCTCGTCTGGCAGAAGCGCTGCCCATTATTCAGAATGAGCTGTTTCATTTGGGTTCAGATTTGTGTTTTACGGAGGAAGACAAGGAAGCGTATAAAATTCCCCAAATTGAGGCCCGGCACGTTGAAAAATTAGAGGGTCTGATTGATGACATGACGGCCGTTACTGGTTCGCTAGAAAATTTCATTCTGCCGGGCGGATCGGTAGGGGCAGCGCAGCTGCACGTGGCGCGCACCGTTTGCCGCCGCGCCGAGCGGTTGGTCATTACCCTGGCGCGTGAGGAAGCAGTGGGTGCCTTTGTCATTCCCTACCTCAATCGCTTGTCTGACGCTCTGTTTGTGATGGCCCGCTACGAGAATAAACTGCGTAGCGTCGCTGAGCCTTTATGGGATAGTCGGTTATAGAGAACAGATAGTGGGAAACGGCCGTTGCCCGTGTGCCGGTTTGCTCTTTTTTAGGTAAACTTCGCCGTGTTTCTAATTGAGTATGTATCCGAGGAAAATATGTTCGAAAATTTAACGCTGGTCATTGTGCTCATAGTGGTATTTTGGCTGGGTACAATTGGTTTCTATTTGTATACCTCGCGCCAACAAAGAGAGATTGTTGATGATCTGGAGCGACTCAACGAAAAACTAGATCGGACTGAAAAACGAGATTGAGCCATCGGAGAAACAAAATGGGAAAATGGATGGGAACCCTGCTTTTAATGCTGTGTGCCACAACTTTTTTGGCCGCCTGTTCCATTGTCAGCGGGCCAACAGTAGATGCCTGCAACGACAGTGGTGCCTTGCTGCGCGACGATTTTTCTGGCGAGCAAAACTGTGGCTGGCGTGAATATAATCAGGGCGGAGCCGTGGTGGAAATTGCCGAGGGGACACTCAGCATCAGCACCAGCCAGACTGGCCAAATTTGGTGGACCAACGCCGGACGCGACTTTACTGATACCATTATCACCGTGCAGGCCCGCCAGACCAGCGGCCCAAACAACAATGCCTATGGCGCTATTTGCCGTTATCAGGATGAGAATAATTTTTACTTTTTTCTGGTTAGTGGAGACGGTTTTTATGCCGTGGGCAAGTACGTAAGTGGCGAAGATCGCCCTATTTATCTGACGCCTAATCAAGAATATATTTTCTCAGATCTCATAAACCAGGGCATAGCCACCAATCTTTTGCGCGTGAGCTGTGTCGGCGATGAATTGAGTCTTTCGGTAAACGGCTTGCCGCTTATAACGGTGTCAGACACCTCATTTGCCGGGGGCGATGTGGGGTTAGGCGTCAGCACTTTGGAGCAGGGAACGGCCGTTGTGCAGTTCGATGATTTGTTGGTTTTAGCACCCTAGGTGCAGTTATCAGTGAGCAGTAATCAGTGAACGGTATGCGTTTGTATTGGCGACACGTATTTTTGTTAATTGGCTTGCTGTGCCTGGCTGGCTGTGCCGACGCCACGGGGGTGCCGGGGGCGACAGGTTCAGACGTGATCTACGCCGATGGGTTTGTGCCGGGTGAGATGGGCAACTGGGTAATTGAGGGGGACAACGCGGGGCAAACGGCCGTTATCAACGAACAGCTTGTCATTGATCTGGTTGATAACAACATCATGCAGTTTACCACCTTGCCAGACGTTACCTTTGATGACTTTATTCTGGAAGTGGATGCCCGGCTGCTGGAGGGAGATCTGGGCAGCAGCTATGGCGTGCTGTTCCGCATGCAGGACACTACCCGCTTTTACCGCTTTGAAATTACCGGCGATGGCCTTTACATGGTGGAGCGCCGCGACGGCGATGCGGGCTGGACCCGGTTTGTAGATCGCTGGACGGAGTCTCCGGCCATTAAGCAGGGGCTGGGCAGCGTCAATAGGCTGCGTGTGGAGGCCGTGGGCCAAACCATTTCCCTGTACGTCAACGATTCCCCAATTTACCAGTTCAACGACACGGCCTACAGTAGCGGCACCATTGCCCTGGATGCGGGCACGTTTGTGCAGCCCAAGGCGCAGGTGGCCTTCGATAATCTGGTGGTGCGACGGCCGTAATGGACGTGCGCGCTGCGGTGGAAACGGCCGTTTCTAGCCAGCTGGCGGAGATAGCTCCCCTCTCTGGCGGGCAAATTGGCGAGGTGTATCGCCTGCGGCTGGCCGACGGCACGCCCCTGGTGGTTAAGTTCGACGATGGACCGGAGCCGCAGTTGGACATAGAGGGCAAGATGCTGTGCTATCTGGCAGACCAGACAGAACTGCCTGTGCCCCAGGTCATTTACTCCCAGCCGCATCTGCTTATTATGGAATGGCTGCCGGGGCAAAGCCGCTTTTCATCCCAGGCGGAGGCCGATGCCGCCGAGCATCTGGCCGCTCTGCACGAGGTTAGCGCGCCAACGTTTGGCTTTCCCTTCATGACGCTGATTGGCGCGTTTACCCAGCCCAACCCGCTCACAGAAAGCTGGCTCGACTTTTTTCGCGAACACCGGATTTTTCATCTGATGCGCGAAGGACTGCGATTGGGGCGGCTGCCAAAGGCATTCGTTCCGCGCCTGGAAAAGCTGTGTGGGCGGCTGGAGCGCTGGCTGGCCGAGCCGGAACGGCCGTCGCTCATTCATGGCGATATCTGGACGAGCAACGTGCTGGCAGAAAACGACCGGATTACCGGCTTCCTGGACCCGGCCCTCTACTTTGGCATTGATGAGATGGAGCTGGCCTATATTGCTCTGTTTAATTCGTTTGGCGACTCATTTTTTCGGCGATATGAGGCGATACGGCCGTTGCCCCCCGGCTTTTTTGAAGAACGCCAACATCTGTACAGCCTGTATCCTTTGTTGAGCCACGTCTGCCACTTTGGCGGCAGCTATGTGGCTATGGTCGATTCAGTCCTGCGTCGCTTCGGATTTTAATTTCACCGCAGAGACGCCGAGAGCGCAACGCTTTTTCTTTGCCACAATTTTGAACTTCGCGTTCTTTGTGTCTTTGCGGATTCTTTTTGGGAGTGCTGTTAAAAGAAAAAAGAACTATGAACGATTTTCCTGATTTGCATACGTTGTGGAACTATAACGATCCGGCGGAAACGGCCGAACGCTTTCTGGCACTGCTGCCGGATGTGGAGGAACACGGTGAAACAGCCTATCTTGTGGAGCTGTTGAGCCAGATTGCCCGAACGCACAGCCTGCGCCGTCAATTTGACCAGTCGCATGAATGGCTGGATAGGGCGGAGGGGCTGCTGGCAAAGGAGATGGTGGTGCCCAAAATGCGCTGCTTGCTGGAGCGCGGTAGGGTCTTTAACTCGGCCGGTGAGCCAGCGCGCGCCTTGCCCCTGTTTTACGAGGCGTTTGCCTTGGGAACGGCCGCGGCATCCCAGGCAGATTACCACACCATCGATGCGGCCCATATGATCGCCATTGCCGAGCCGGAAGCCGCCGACAAGCTAAATTGGAACAAGAAGGCCCTGGCGCTGGCCGAGGCCACCCTCGATGAACGGGCGGGCGGCTGGCGCGGTTCCCTCTACAACAATCTGGGCTGGACCTACCACGAAATAGGCGACTACGATTGGGCTCTGGCCTTCTTTAAGAAGGCGCTGGCCTGGCGTGAGGCGCACCAACCGGACAAGCTGGGTACGATTCGCATAGCCAGATGGTGCGTCGGGCGGGCGCTGCGCTCCCTTGGCCGTGTGGAAGAGGCGCTGGCGCTGCAAAAGGCTCTTTTGGCAGAATATGAGGACGTAGGCCAGAAAGATGGGTATGTGTACGAGGAAATTGGCGAATGTTTGCTGGCGCTGGGTGAGGAAGAGGCGGCACGGCCGTATTTGGCCCAGGCGAATGAAGAATTGGGGCGGCAAGGTGAAAAGTAGGGGCAAGGCAGGTGTGAAAAACCCAGGCCAAACAAAACAGTGCCCAACCACCTGCCTCGCTCCTAAAAGTGAAAAGTGATAAGTGGCGGAGCGATTAACGGAGATGTATGCGGTGGGAACGGCCGTAGAGATTTGGCTGGGTGAGCAAGCGTGGCTGCGTGGGGTGGTAGTAGACCATCAATCCCCGGCCGTGTGGGTGCGCACAGAGGACGGCCGTTCCTGGTTTGTGACCAACCGCCGCCGCATCCGCCCGGTAGAGACGAACCTTGGAGAGAGCAGAGAATAATAGTGTAAAGAAAATCTGACAGTGGTGAACATGCATGACGCTGGTTAAGGAAACCAAATCAGCGTTTATCGGCGTGAATCCGCGTACTATTTTTAGAGATAACGATGCGTGAAGAAGTTATTCAACGATTGTTGGATTTAAACCGCGAATTTTATGATGCCCAGGCGGACTCTTTTTCTGGCAGCCGGGTAACGCCGCAGCCAGGGTTTGCTCGCTTGCTGCCCCATCTGCCCCAGCCGTGCCCCCGCTTTTTGGACGTGGGCTGCGGCAACGGCCGTTTTGCCGAGTTTTTGCAGGCCCACAATAGTATTGGTGAATTTGTCGGTGTGGACTTTAGCGAAGAGCTGTTGGCCGACGCTGCCAGAAACGCCGAAGGCAGCTTTTACCAGCGCGACCTGCTAGCGCCGGGCTGCCTGGACGGCCTGGGGACGTTTACCGCCATTTCCTGCCTGGCGGTGATGCACCATTTACCGGCAAAGGCCAATCGGCTGCGCTTGCTGCAGGAGATCAAGGAACATTTGGCGGAAAACGGCCGTTTGTTCATCTCTAACTGGCAATTCATGGACAGCCCGCGCCAGCAGCGCAAGGTGCAGGATTGGGCCGAAATTGGTCTGAGGGCTACAGACGTGGAGCCAAATGACTATTTACTTGCCTGGCGGCGCGGTGGATTTGCCCTGCGCTACGCCTGCCAGATTGACGCCACAGAAACGGCCGAGCTGGCCGCCGCCGCCGGTTATTCCATCCTGGATCAGTTTCGCAGCGACGGCAAGGAAGGCAACCTGAGCCTTTACACCGTGTTGACACCCACCCTGCCAATGCTACAATCTTAATGCAGTTACAGCTTAGCGCAGTTACAGCACCTACTTTGGAGGAAACCTAAATGAGCGTGAAAGAAACGCTGCAAAAAGAGCGAATCGCAGCCATGCGTGAAGGCGATACGGCCAAACGAGATACGCTTGGCTTGCTATTGGCGGCCATTAAACAAGAAGAGGTTGACGGACAAATGAGCCTGGATGATGAAGGCGTGCTGGCCGTGTTGATGAAGCAGGCCAAACAGCGGCGTGAAAGCATTGCCGATTATGAAAAAGCGGGCCGTCCTGAAATGGCGGCAAAGGAGCAGGCAGAGTTAACGATTGTGGAATCTTATCTGCCGCAGCAAATGGGCCGTGCAGAAGTTAAGGAGATTGCTGCCGAAATCATTGCGGAATTAGGTGTAACGGACGCAAAGGGAATGGGGCAGGTAATGGGGAAACTGATGCCCAAAGTAAAAGGACAGGCAGACGGCCGTCTGGTGAATGAAGTCGTGCGTGAACTGCTGCAAAATCAATAACCCTTCCTAAAAAATGACAGCTCAAACAGACGAGCGACCCCGCTGGCGAAAATGGCTTCAAGGCTCTTTGCTTTGGGTATTTGCTACTGTCGTAACGCTGGGTCTGACCCTTATTTTTAGCTTTACCCTGGTGACAGGCACCGAGGTGCAGGTGACGCTGGGCGAACCGGCCAGCGAAGATATTTTTGCGCCTCGCTCTTTAAAGTACGAAAGCGAGGTGCTGCTGGCAACTGCCCGCGAAAATGCGCGTGCAGGCGTTCAAGAAGTGTATACGCGCCAGGGCAACAATATTGGCCGCAACCAGCTAAATCTGGTCAGTGCAGTCCTCTCTTTTATTGACGTGGTTCGGGCGGATACGCTGGCTACAAAAGAAACCAAGCTGTCTTATTTGCAAGCCATCCAGAATCTAAACGTTCAGGAACAGGTAGGGCTGGACTTGCTGGAGCTTTCGGCCGCAGACTACGATGTGGTTAAGGGCGAAATATCGCGCATTGTGGGCGATTTAATGCGCCAGGACATTCAGGAAAATCAGGTTCGTGATTATCAAATCATTGCCCGGCGCGAGGCGAGCCTGGAATTGACCCCACGGCAAGAAAACGTGGTTACCAATATTGCCCCCCAGTTTATTGCCCCGACCGTGTTCCCAGACCCGGAAAGAACGGCCGCTTTGCGTGAAGAAGCGGTGCGAAACATTGGTACGTCCTTCCCTGTTGCCATTGCCAGCAATGAGCGAATTGTGCGCCAGGGCGATATTGTTACGGCGCTGGACATTGAAAAGCTGACGCAGCTTGGCCTGTTGCACAGCCAGCTAGACTGGCGGGACGTGGGGGCTGTTTTTGTGGCCTCGCTGCTTTCCGGGGTGCTGATGACCATGTACTGGCATCAGTTTTTCTGGCCGCGCGTGCGGGATAACGGCCGTTCGCTAACGGTGCTGGCCAGCCTGATACTGGTGTTTGCCGCCACGGCCAAGCTCATGATCACCGGTGGTGGTTTCCTGATCTACGTTTATCCCATGGCCGCGCTCTCTATGCTGCTGAGCGTTATTTACGACGTGCGCCTGTCGCTGACTGTGACCATTGTTATGGCGGCGCTGTTTGGCTTTTTGGCCCCTAATTCGCTAGAGCTGGCGGCGTATACGGCCGTAGGCGGCCTTTTGGCTATTCTCACGCTGCAGGATGCCCAGCGGATAAACGCCTTTTTCCGGGCAGGCCTGGCCGCCGCCATTGGTTACTGCGCCATCATTTTGGCTTTCCGGTTGAACCAGGATCTGATTGACGTTGTGGAAATGCTGGAATTGATGGGTTATGCTGTGGTTAACGGCATGCTGTCTGCGGCGCTGACGCTGGTGGGCTTTTTTATTTTGGGCAGCTTGTTTGGCATTACCACCACCCTGCAGCTGCAAGAGCTGGCCCGGCTGGACCATCCGCTGCTTCAGGAACTGCTGCGGCGCGCGCCCGGTACATATCACCACAGCATCATGGTGGCGAACCTGGCTGAGCAGGCGGCCGAGCAGATCAAGGCCAGCAGCGCGCTGGTGCGCGTTGGAGCCTTTTATCACGACATTGGCAAGATGAATCGCCCGCCGTTTTATAGCGAAAACCAGGAAGGCGTGAATCCCCACGATGCCTTAGATCCTCAAACGAGCGCTCGCATCATTTTAAGCCACGTGCCCGATGGTTTAGAATTGGCTAAGCGGTACAAGCTGCCTTATCGTCTGCATCAGTTTATTGCTGAACATCACGGTACGCGTCTGGTCAAGGGGTTTTTATTTAAAGCCCAGGAGCAGGCGGAGGATGATGAAGAAATTGATCCAGAAAAGTTCCGTTATCCTGGCCCCAGGCCGCAAAGTCGAGAAACGGCCGTTGTTATGCTGGCCGATGTTATTGAATCCACCTCCAGGGCCTTGCAGCCCAACAGTGAAAAGGCGATTGAAAAACTGGTTAATTCGCTTATAGATGAGGATTTAACAGAAGGGCAGCTAGATGAATCGGGCTTAACGCTGGGGGATATTCGTAAGATCCGCGAATCGTTTATCAAAACATTGAAGGGACGCTTTCATGTTCGGGTTAAATATCCAGGTAACGAGGAAATATTGGCGGCGGATGAGCAGGTGGGCGTGGTAGAAACGGCCGTTGCTCAACCCCGGCTGCCTGCCGACGTGGCCCGGCCAAAAATTAGTGAGGAGCTGTCTTAGTGGCATCATATCAGATTCACGTGCAGCAAAAAGTAAAGGTGGTTTATTCCATTGCCGCAGCATTGCGTACGGCCGTTACCGTGACCCTGCGGCATGAACAGCAAAAGCCCCCGCTGGAGGTTACGTTGCTGCTCACAGATGATGAGCAGCTTCAGTCGCTTAATAATGCGTATCGCGGAATCAATGAGCCGACGGACGTGCTGAGTTTTGAATCTGGTGAAACGATGCCCGGCATGAAGCAAGATGAGACCTATCTGGGCGATATCGTGATTTCCGTGCCGATGGCCGAGCGCCAGGCCAAGCAGGGGGGGCACAGCCTCAAATCGGAGCTGCAGCTGTTAACTGTGCACGGCACCCTGCACCTTCTGGGGTATGATCACGAAGAGCCGGATGAAAAAGATCGTATGTGGTGGGCGCAGGCCTCAATTTTGGCCCAGCTTGGCGCAGAAATTACCGGTCCGCCAGAAGATAGTGAGGGTTAGCTGCTTTGTCCACTGGGCGTCAATCAGAGCTGTATAACCGGGCCAAGAGCTTTCAGTATGCGTTTAGCGGATGGTGGTTTGTGCTGCGCACTCAGCACAACGCCTGGATTCATGCCGTTATTACCTTACTGGTGGTGGCGGTGGGGCTGTGGCTGGGGCTGCCGCTGCGCGATTGGGCGGTGCTCATCCTCACGTTTATGGCCGTTTGGATGGCCGAGTTTATGAATACGGCCCTTGAAGCTGTGGTAGATATGACCATGCCTGACGTGCATCCATTGGCCAAAGTGGCAAAGGACGTGGCGGCTGCGGCCGTATTGGTGGGCGCACTTGGAGCCGTTCTTATTGGTCTGCTGTTATTGGGTCCTCCGCTGTGGCAGCGATTATTTGGTGCCTAAAACTTACTTCAGCAGATTGTTCAGGAAAAACCACAAATTGGCAGGCCGCTCGGCCAGTCGGCGCATGAAGTATGGGTACCAGGCGGTGCCATAAGGAATGTAAATACGAACCCGGTACCCCTGCTGGTGTATCGCCTCCTGCAAATCTCGACGAACGCCATACAGCATCTGAAATTCAAACGTTTCTGCATCAATCTGATTTTGCCGGGCATACTGTATGATAGCTCGGATAAGCGCCTCATCGTGCGTGGCAAAACAAGGATACATGCCTTGCTGCCGGGCCTCTTCGCTCAGCATTTGCTGGGCCAGATGCATAAAATTGGCATCGGTATCTGCCTTTTGGGGAAAAGCAATTGACGGTGGCTCTTTGTATGCTCCTTTGCACAGCCGCACCCAGCCACCTTCCTCAATTAGTGCCTGAACGTCTGCTTCTGTACGATAGAGATAAGCCTGAAGCACAATGCCTACCCGATGACCAAACTGGTCCTCATCTCGCAGTCTGCGATACAGATTTAAGGTTGTATCTGTAACGCTGCTATCTTCCATATCTATCTGTATGCGTGTATGATATTTTTCAGCGGCCGTTAGAACTTGTTGCAAGTTGCCGTAAATGACGTCTGAGCTAATATGCAGGCCCAATTGGGTAGGTTTGATAGAAATATCAGCATTGACACCATATTGATGAATTTGCTGGATAAGTTGAATAATGGCCTCTCTGGCGGCGGCAGCATCCTCTTCTGTGGCCACGCTTTCGCCCAGGTAATTAAGGGTGGTGGATAATCCGCTTTTATTAATTGCCTGGCTGGCCCGGATAACATCCTGGCTGCTTTCACCGGCGATAAAACGGCTGGCAACCTGCCACGCGGGCGGGAAATCGGTAGCTATCTGGCGCGCCCAGGATGCTGTAGACAAATACAGTAATAGAGAACGAAGCCACAGTTCGCTATATTTGTACAGAATTAGTATGCTTATAATGAATGCAGCAACAGGGACAAAGACACGGGTGACAGGCGTACGAACTTGGCGCATATTTTTCCTTCTTTTCGAAAACGGTTCCCGATAATGCGTTTATGCTTGTATGATACTTCACACTATTTGCTCTAAACAAATGTGTTGCAGGAAATATAGATGGTGAGTGTAACAAGAAGTTTATCAGAATATAGATATGAATTCGGACTTTTCTAATCCTCTAGCCCACGGGGTGCCGGATTTTCAGTTTGCCCAGGCGTTTGCTGAAAGGGCAGAAATTGTTTTTTGGATAGCTGATCCTGTTTCTTACCAGCTTTTGTATGTGAGCGTACATGCGGAGAAGGTGTTGGGCTTTCCAATTGACGTTTGGGTACGGCCGCTTTTCTGGCAAACATATCTGTTTGAAGGGGATAGAGAGCGCGTATTTGCTGCGCTGAGTGAAGCGGTTACCGCTAACAATGTAAGGCATATCGAATACCGCATGGTTTCCGCCAGCGGGAATTTGGTTTGGCTTCGTGACAGAATTTGTACGGTGGAAACTGCAGGAGCGACTTATCTATGCGGCATGATGACGGACGTAACTGCGTTCAAAACGGCCGTTGATCATCACACCGGCACACGCGGCTATACCAGCATTTTTCTGGAGATCGTTACGCTGCTCTCTGGTAATGTGGAAATTGAGGAAAAGCTTGAGCAGCTGGGAGAAAAGCTGTGCTATGTGTTTGGTTTGACGGCCGTTTCTATTCTAAGTTGGGATATTGAGTATCACTTTGTTCAGCCCGAGTCTTCACAAGAAGCAACCTTCTCGCTTGATTACACTGTTAAAAGCCAGCTAAACAAGCTAATAGACGGACTCGGCTGGTGGCAGGCTGCGCCCCAGCCAGTTTTATCCCGCTTTGATAATCCGGAGCTGCCAGACTGGGAACGAGACCACCTGCAAGTGTACGATGCTAAAACGATTCTTTATGTGCCAATACTGGGGGAAGATGAAATTATCGGCTGTCTGGAGCTTATTGATGCAGATGCCTCTCGTACTTTCGCGGTGAGCGATATTGAGCTTAGCCAATTTGTGGCGCATCAGGCAGCCATTGCTATATCGCGCGCGCAGCTGTTTAAAGCAGAAGCGCGTCGGCGCCGGGAAGCAGAAATATTGTCAGATGTTGCCGGTTTTATCTCTAGCAGCCTGGATCGGGACGAGATTCTAGCGCGGGTCATGGAAATTCTTCGCGTCTACTTGAATGACGTCCACAACTGTTCCATTTCCCTGATTACTGACGACGGGCTGCATTTAGAGACGATCTTGTCCTGGTATTCTGATGAGGAATATGTGCTGTTTCCAGTAGGAGGCCGCTTGCAAATTAACCAGGCTTTTGCCAGTCAGCTGGCCCTGGAAAGCGGAGAGCCGGTTCTAATTTCCGATCTTCAGCAGATACCCTTCACCAACAAATTTACGGCCGAATTGAAGCGAGGCGGACTGCGAACTATCCTTTGCGTTCCGTTGAAGGTTAAAAATGAACCGATAGGCATGTTGAATATTCTTCAGTGGCATCAGCCCAGGTATTTTTCCAACGATGAGATCGCTCTGCTACAGGGTGTAACCAACCAGGCAGCCATCGCCATTGAAAATGCCAGGCTGTTTGCCAATGAACGGCGCCAGCTTGATCTATCCCGA
>JBHIWP010000066.1:0-19533 GCA_041987425.1 Promineifilaceae bacterium (SeqCode)
CTGTATTTGTATTTGCGTGGCCTGAGCGTGGTTCATGGCATTCTGCAATAGTTCCTGCACATTGCGAAAGACGGTTACCTCAATATGGCTTTCCAACCTTCTCTCTACGCCCGTCACCGTTATAGGCACGGGAACGCCATTTTTTTCCTGAAACGATTCAGCATAACGGCGCAACGTTGGAATGACACCCAGATCGTCCAACATCATGGGACGTAAGTCGAAAATGAAATCTTTTACGTTACTAAAGGTGGTACCGGCCGAACTTTTGAGGGCATTTAGCTCAGTGCGGGCTCGGTCAGGATTGACATCGAAGAAGCGCTGACAAATTTCGGCCTGCAAGATGAAGTTACTAATGGAAGAAGCCACGCTGTCGTGCATCTTACGCACCAATCCCTGCCGCACGGCTTCTTCTGTTTGAATAACGCGGATAACGTTCGGCTGGTCAACACCACGGCGCCGCCCGCTGGCGGCTGGCAAAGGCGTTGAGCCGTCCATTAACTCAATCATTTTTCTCTGAAATTCAGCCAGCCGCTCCAGGTTTCGCTGGTCGCTTTGCAGTTTTTCTAGCTGGCCTCTCATAGTAAACAGACGCTGCTGCACGTCATTCAACGCTTCGTAAGCTTCTTTAATATCTTCGCGCGGCAGCGTCTCAAAGTTTGTTTGAAGTTGGCGCGTGTAACTTGTAACCTGCGAGTTACGCTGAGCCAGACGCTCAACTTCAGCAGCACTTTGCTTAATCAGAATGTCAATTTCCTTAAGATCTCTTTGGGTTTGTTCGTAATCTTCGTGTGTTTCTTCCAAAAAAGATGCTAACGAAAAGTCATTGTCCATTCCGGCTGTGTCTACCATGAAATATTTTCCTTAGTTTTTGAGTTAGCGAGAACCTTCCAAACGCACCCAACCATGTCGTAGCGCATAAACGGCCGCTTGTGTACGATCATCTACACGCAATTTGCGTAAAATAGCGGTCATGTGATTTTTAACAGTTTGATGACTAATCCCTAGTTTATACGCAATCTCTTTATTGCTCAAGCCCCTGGTTACATGCTCTAAAATTTCCATTTCACGGGGGGACAGGGGCACAAACAAATCCTCTGAGTCACTGATCAGCGGGCCGCTGAAACGGCCGATTCTCTGCTCTACCCAATTCATCAACTCATCATACGTCATCGTCTTTTCTTCAACGTAGTAATTCCCTTCACGGACCGTATGAATGATATTGATTAACGCTTCAGGAGTAATGTCTTTAGGACAGTAAGCTGACGCCCCTGCGCGAATAGCGTGGAAAACCTGTTCGGCATCGTCGTAGCCGGTAATCATAATGACCTTAACATCCGGTAATTGCGCTTTAATCTTGCGCGTCACCTGCAAGCCATTAATGGTCGGCAGATTGATATCCATCAAAATAACTTCTGGGTTAACTTCATAAGCCATCTCAATGGCAACTTCACCATCCGCTGCCTCTCCCACCACTTTCATTCGCGGATCGGTTTCCAAAACATCACGCAATCCCTGACGGAAAACAGGATGATCGTCAACAATAAGTAATTCAGTTTGTTCTGTCACAGTTTTTACCTCGCTCTGCATTTTTTCCACCTACATTAAACTAATATGTGCCCAGGGCACTAATAATGAATTGCTTGTCTTGCGTAGAACACAAAAGCTTTACAAAGCAGTCCTACTTTAGATGATCTTTTGTTCCTTTGCGTAAACCACAGATCGCCTCCAGGGGATTTATTAAATTTTTGCCGTTTACGTGAATGAAAGTTGGATGTTTGTTGAAATCGATAGGAGCAAATTCAGTATAACAGATTTTAACAAGAACAGTACTAGGACTACGGTACCATTAGCTGATACACCGCCATGTTATTGAGCCCTTGCTCTTTTGTAATTGCAAAATCTGTAGTAAAGCGCAGCACAGTGGATGGATGATTTGCAATTTGAGAGTATGGCCATCCGGGTGCAGTCACCAGGTATTGCGCATCACTCTCAAGGATGTAGGCTGCCATAGCTGCTTCATTGTTCAACAATGGAATAACCTCTGGCGAAATAAGTCCGGCCAGATCTAACAACGGCCGTTCCGCAAAATATCCAATCGCTCCAATATCATGAGAAGCTATCAGGGCGCCGGGCGAGGTGTCGTTCGCCAACCACCTCGCCACGGTGACCATTTCCCCTTCAACAATGGCTACATCTGTTGCAAAGGCCAAAGCCCCCTGCAACAGGAAAAACAACGTAATGAATGTAAAAGACAGGCGCGCTACCTGTTGTCCTAGCCACAAGGTACGGTTACTTTCTGACGAACCAAATAACAGTACTAGGACCCATCCAGAAAGCCCGTAAATTATCCATATGGGCATGATAGGCATCAGGTAACGGCCGTGTTGAAAGGTGACCGGCAAACGCCATGCGTAAAGAAGAACGTGCCCCCCAGCCCAAAACAGCGGCAGCAAATAAAGCAGCCGCCGCTGACTCCAATCAGCCCGCAGCGCCTGCCAGGAAGCTACTATCAAACCCGGAAGCAGCAGCAGGTGCGGGCTGCTGATTCCGCGCCAGCCCGAAGCAGCTCCTCCTAGACTCAAATAGAGCAGTTGGGCAAACCTGGTTACAAACGGTTCAGCCAAGGCCACCGCATACTCCACTTGCTTCGCGTACAGCGTATTGGGCCATACGGTGCCGCTGGTCCAGTAGTTAAATAGAAAATAAGGAAGCAGGGGAAGTACGGCCGTTCCCACCAGCACCACACCCCATCGTACTCGTTTACCAGCAGGGACCGGCAGCAGCAGCAAACCCACAGCAATTAGCAAGAGCAAGCCCAGGCCATCCGGACGAATAAGAATGAGCAGCCCCCCAAAAAGGCCCAACCGGGCAACGCCTCGCAGAGAAATGGAGGCGCTGGCTACCTTCTCTGTGTACCAGACGGCCAACTGCATTCCCACTGCCGCAAAAAATATTGTCTCCATGCCGCTAGCAGCCGCCCACAGCAGCGGCCAGGTAAGCGCAAGCACCACGGCAGGCAGCCAATCACGGTGCGCCTGACTGGGCCACAACGCCCGCCACAAGCGCATCCCGCTCCAGCCCAGCCAGGCTAGGCACAATGCACCCAATAGGTAAGCCCAGAACAAGTACGGCATCCCCAGCAAATATCCGAGCGCCAACAACAGCGTCCAAAGCGGTGCCGTGGAGCCTGCGCTGCTAACGCCGGGAGTAAATTCAAGACGGCCGTATCGCGCCAGATTTCGCGCATACGTTTGATGAATCCAGGCATCATCTAGAGGAAAACCAAGTCCATCCCGTGCCGCCATGCCCAAAAAAAGCGCCATGCCCAGGCCCACAGCCAAAACCACCCACAACCTTCGATTGCGCAACAAATTCATAGCCTACTCTGTCCGTCTGTAGATAAGTTGTTCATCAAATTCTGCCTCAAGCACATAATTAGCTGCTAATTGTGCCAAAAACCAATCTGGCGGAGTGGGCTCCCGCCGCTCATCGACAACGATGAGGCTGGTTTGTCGCGCGAAAACGCGCTGTGGTGGTCCCGTGGCTGCAATATCAATCGGCCAGATCATATCAATAGGTGGGCGGCGTTCCGCCAGATAGTAAAGCTGTACGTCCTCTGACCAATAATATACATTTTCGTCTGGCTCCGTCTCTGTTGCCACAAAATTTGCCAGGTCACTCACTCGCGTGAGCCGCGCACCAAAACCTGGCCAGCCTGACTCTACAAAATCCTCCAGGGAAGCGCTTCCAGTTTTGTAGCGAAGATAGTGCCACCAATACATACTGTTTTCCCAGGCGCTTATGCCTAAGGCGATTACTAGAAGCGTACTTAATACGGCCGTTGCCCAAAATCCTTTATTAGCCGCCAACAAATCCCTGTAAAGCTTACGTATAAACCATGCCGCAAGGACCGCGAGCGAGGGCACGATGAGTAAATAATAATGCGCAAACAGTTCTAGATTAATACCAGCTTCCACAAAAGAAAGTAGATACCAGATTAGCAACCATAGCAGCGGGGAGCGACGCAGCGCTTTATTGATCAAAATTAAAAGGGCTGCGGCCAGACTAAATATCAGGAGAAAGGCGTTATTAATGCCTAGACCGTAGAGCGGCAGCAGTGGATATAGCAGCCAGCGTACGGCACCAGAAGCCACTTCAGGGTTGAGAGAATTAGCTGCGCCATATGATTGCCCTAACGTAAACACCAACAGCAGCCGCTCCCACAATCCTTCACTGACAAAATACAGCAATACAGGCAGCAGTCCAGTCAAAAATCCCAGCGCCGTTGCGCCAGAACAACGCCACAACCATTGCCATGAGTCACCCTTGCTGCGTCTTCGAGACCAGGTAATGAGTAACGCCAAACCAGCCAGGGCCAATGGCGACAAATAAACAGGTTTGTAAAGAAAAGCACCGGCCGCCAGCAGCCCAACCCCCATAAACTGCCAGGCGGGCCTTTGCCGCTTGAGCAGCACGACCAGCAGCCATAGGGCCATAATCCTAAATAAGTTGGCAAACAGCTCCGTTTCGGCCGTTTGGCCCCAAAGCTGCACATGAGCGCTTAAGATGGCGTAAAAAAGTGCGGCAAGTACGGCCGTTGCCCAATCCTCTGTCAATTCAAAGGTCAGGCGGTATAAAAAGTAAACAGTGGGCAATGTCCACAGCAGCAAGAGAAACTGAATGGCCCAGGCGCTATCACCAAAGGCAGCCATTGCTAAGGCATAGGTGTAGTAAATTGCCGGTAAGTGATGACCCGTGTGATGGGTGCCGTACAGCGGGTCCCCTGCCAAAATCAGCCTGGCGTGGTAGGCGCGTGCCCCGCCGTCATTATCAATGAGCATGTCCAGGGCGGGTAGGCGCAGCAAAATAGCAATGATAAAAACGCCTAGCAGCCAAAGCCACTGTTTGTTCAGTCGCACGCTCATGGTGCCAACTCGTACAGCTGGTAGCCTTCGCGGGCATACAGCAGCGTAAAGCCGGGCTGGCTGGCCTGCTGAGCGTATAAATCAGCCAGCGGCAGGGGATGATCTGCATCCAATAGCAGGTGCGTGACGCCGTAGCGAGCGGCCGCTTCTTGCAGCACGGGAATCGGCTCGTTGGGAATGTTGAGCGACGGCAGTGCCGTGTGATAGTAAACGCCTGGCGCATTCCCGGCCATCACCACGGCCGTTTCGGGCAACACCGCCCGTACATCAGCATATATCTCTGCTTCCAGCCCGCTATCTGCCCGCGCATAAAAAAGCGCGGCGCTAATAACAAAGGCAACCAGAACAAACAGCGCGGCGAACCGTGGCTTCGCTTTGGCCGGTTCCCAATGAGGCAGTCTTGCCGCTGCCCAGTCCACAGCGTAACCCAGTCCAGCAGTAGCCAGCACCATCAACCAGGGCCACAGCGCCACGGAGGAGTGCAGCAGGCCGCCGCGACCCCCTGGAAAAGTAAAGATGAGGCTCATACTGGTAAAGAGCAGCAGCGCATACAAGGCTAACGGGCGGAGAAACGGCCGTTTCTCGCCATCTTGCCACCATTTCCACCAGCCCCAAACGATCAGTGGCGTTAAGAACACGAGGCCACAAACGGCCACAAACGTACCCCCGGCCAGCAGCAAGCCGTCTAGCTTCGACTGCAAAATGTTGCCCCAGCCCCAGCTTAGAAAATGAGCGAGGTCAAAAGAACGGCCGTAAGCAAACAAATCGTCATACGTGGTCAGGAACATAGTCTGCGTGCCGCTGATGGGCAACGGCCGTCCCCAGATACGCCAGCTGCGAATGAACCAGGGCGTCATGATTAACATGTAGCCCAAAGCTAGACTAATGGCGGAGGGAAGCAATGACAAAAACCTCTGCGTACTCCGCGCTCTCCGCGTTGAAAAAAAATTGAGCAACCAGACGAATATGCCGACAACCAACAGCAACGCCCCATCAGCGCGGGTCAGGTGCGCCAGGCCAGCAGCCAGACCTGCCAAAAACCACCATTTCCTGGACGTTTCCCGCTGGGCCAGGGCTAGAAAAAGCAGGCACAGCCCGCCTGCCCAGGCAAAGGGCACAAAGGTGGATGGCTGGTTGAGAAAGCGCGTGTAAAAACCGCCGGACATTGTGAGCAGAACGGCCGTCCACACCTGCCACCGCTCACTAAAGAATTGCAGGCTAATCCAGTATGCCAGCACCGGTAACAGCCCCGCCAGCAGCCAAAACGGCAGTTGGGCTGCCCAAAAGCCATCCCCCAAAAGATAGCCCAGCCCGGCCAAAATGGAGGTAAACGGCATCCAGTAGCTGTGGCTGGGCGCGGGCAACGCGGCCGGTTCGTCGAGATACTGCCAGATGACCAGCTCGGTAAAGCCC
This sequence comes from Promineifilaceae bacterium (SeqCode), assembly GCA_041987425.1. GTDB lineage: Bacteria > Chloroflexota > Anaerolineae > Promineifilales > Promineifilaceae > Leptofilum. Next base: position 6,339 of record JBHIWP010000066.1, read on the forward strand.
TCGCCAGCGGCCAGCCGCTGGCCATTGGTAGCGTAATAGTAAGCGTCCATGTAGGTAGGCGTGGGCATCTGTACTGCCCAGACAGCCTGAAACAGCAGGCCCAGCAGGGCCAGCCACAGCCAGTCGGTCTTCCGCCAGTTAGAGGGTTGTTTGGGTAAAGTTGATTCCATCGACACGGGTCAATTTTTTGACGCAAAGGCGCAAAGAGGTAAAGAAAGAGCTCGGTATGCTCTTTGTGCCTTTCAATCCTTTGCGTTCTTTGCGTCTAATTCCTACTCATCGTTCCTAACAAACACGCGGGCGAGATCATCGCTGTACACTTCCTGCCAATCCTGGCTAACTTGCAGCACGGTTGCCAGGGCTGAACTGCGGCGCAGCAGCACCAGTTCGACCTCCATTTCATCGAGGGGCTGCCGCCAATTTTCGCTCACGCGGATGGCTTGCAGATAGTAGCGGAAAAATTCATCGCCATAGAGCTCTGTACGGCCGTCGATAAACACGGGAATCCGCCGCCAGATCAGGTAGCCGCCCCATTCATAGGTATTGTAGATACGGCCGTCGGCCAACCCTGCCTCCTCAATAAAATCCACCGCCGCTATGGGGAAAGTGCGCTCTAAGGCAGCTTCGTTTCCCGCCAGCCGCGTTTGCAGCCAAACGACGCTTACCAGCAGCATTAGCAGTAACACCACGCCATTGAGCGCTTGTAAGAGGCCAGACGGATTGGTTTGTGATGCACCGCCGCTGGCCAGCGGGTGCAGCCGCGTCTGGCTCAGGCTGCTGAGCAAGTGTCGGGCAATTATTGGCGCAGCGGCGACGGCAAAAAGCGGAATATGGCGCGCCGAAAGCAGGCCACCTGCGGCTGGCCCGCCAAAAAGAAGTAAATCGGTCCACGTCACGGGTCTGCCAGAGTACACCAGACTCACCACGCCTAAAGCCATCATGCCACCAAAAAACCAGAAATAAACCAGGTGAAAATCGGGCGAGTACCACTCCACGATATTACTCTGGATGGCGCTGCTGCCCAGGGTGCCCAAGGGAAACAGCACGAGGTCGATTCCGCGCGGATTTATCAGGGCCGCCAGTAGACACATAACCGCAACAAGGGCCAGCTGACGAATATGGGGCCATGACAATGTCGTTTCGTCTGGCTGGGCCAGGCGGCGCTGGATGGTTTCCCCAACGATGTAGGCAGCCAGCAGGGCCACCCCGGTTAGGTAGCCAGAGTGCATATTGGCCCACACGGCCGTAACCAGCGGCAAAATCCACAAAGTCCAACCGCGCCAACCGGCCAACCGCACGCCTTCCACAATGTAAACAAACAGCGCTAAAAACAAAATATTAAGCATCTGCGGCCGTACGCCCAGCGGCAGCGCGGCCGTGAGATAAGCAATAAGTGTGACAAAGGCGGCCAGATACGGCCGTCCCGCACACCTGGCATACACCAGCATAAAAGCCACGGCCACAACCCCAGCAAACAGCAGGCTCAGGCCCGCCAAACCACCCCATTCATACACCAGCCACATGAGCAAATCCGTGAGCCACTGCTGCACAATCCACACGTTTTGCGGCACGGTGTAGCTAAAAAGGTCAAACTGGGGAATGGCGCGCATTTGCCAGATAGCCTCACCGGTGCGTAAGTGCCACCACATATCCGGGTCCAGCGTCTCGCGCACGGACATGACGAACAGGGCGATGGCGAGGAGGATAGTAAAAAGCCTACGAGTCGTTAACATAGGTAGCTGGGTAATTGAGCAATTGGGTAATTGGGTAATTGGTGGCAAGTGGCAGGTGGCAGGTTGCAAGTAGCAGCTGTTGGTTGCTGAAGAACACGTGCAACCTGCAACTTGCAACCTGCAACCCACTCATTGACGAATAAATATCTGGGCAATCTCATCTTCATAAACTTGGGTCCATTCTGGACTGGCGGTGAGTACGGCCGTTAATGGCATCCCGCGCTCCATCAACACATAATCTACATCATATTCATCTAAGGGCTCTTGCCATGAAGGCTTTACTTCAAACGTTTCGCGGTAGAACAGCAGGAACGGATCGCCATACACGTCTGCCCGGCCATCGACAAATACAGGCACGCCGCGCCAGATAAGGTAACCACCCCAATTGTAGCTATTGTAGCCACGCGCCTGGTTCAGCCCGGCTGCTTCTAAATAATCCACTGCTGCCACCGGATAACGCGCGGCAACAGCAGGGTCGTTGTTATCAAGTTTGGTGATGCTCCAGATGACGGCCGTTCCCAACGCCACCAGCAAAATAAACCAATTTAAGACTACAAACCAAGACCCTAGGGGTTTTTGCTTTTGACTCTCACTCGCCTTTTTAAACAAGCCCTCAGGCTCTATGCCAACAGCTAACCAATGCCGCGCAACGATCGGCGTGGCAACAATGGCAAATAGCGGAATATGCCGCGCCGACACCAGCCCCGCCGCGCCCGTTCCCAAAAAAAGCAGCAGTTCAGTAATCGTCGGCCGATTTTTGCTGAAAATCCAGCCTAGCACGCCCAGGGCCAGCATGGCAGCAAAGGGCCAAAAATAAGTTTGGTGAAAGTCAGGGGAGAGCCATTCTTGAATATATGCCTGCATTGCGCCGCTGCCTAGCGTAAAAAATGGGTAGATCCACAGCTCAACGCCGCTAGGATTGACGGCAGCCACTAAAAAGCTGGCAATTGTGACGCCAAAAAGATGGGTAACGGCCGGTTTCCCCAAAGTTCGCTCCGTAGGCCTGGCCATCCAGCGTTGCGCCGCATCACCCACGGCATAGGTTCCCAACAGCACCACGCCCAGCAAATACCCGCTGTGCAGGTTGGCCCAGATGAGCATGAGCGGCGGCAACCACCAGAGAGCCCGCTGGCCCCACTGTCCGTCCTTTACGCGCTCAACAAATAGCACGAAAACGGCCGTTAGCAGCAAATTAAAGATCTGCGGCCGCACGCCCCAAACGATGGCGGAGGTAATAGCAGCTAAAAGTACCGTGAAGGCAGCGAGATACGGCCGTCCTGCACAGGCCAAATACAGCAATCCATAGGTTAAGGCAATGAGCAAAGCAAAAAAGAGAATAAGCCCGGGAAACCCACCCGCCAGGTAAACCAGCCACATAACTAGCTGCGAAAGCCACTCATGCGTTACCCAGGCATTTTGCGGCACCGTAAACGAAAAAACGTCTTGCGCCGGAATGCCATTTTGCAAAATGTATTCCCCGGTGCGCAGATGCCACCACATGTCTGGGTCCAGCGTCTCGCGCACCGCCATCGTGAAGAGGGCGATCGCAAACAGGGCCACAAACAAACGCCTGGTATTCAAAAAGGCTAATTTATTCACAGGGTAACACGGTAGCAGTAAACTCTGTCAGCAAATATTGCGCAAAATTAATTCATGGGTTCAAGAAAGTATGGCTCGCCTACCCCCTGGTTTTCGCCAGGACGCGTTACCACTAAGAAGCGCTCTGACAGCAACTCCAGAATCATATCGCGCTTTGCCTCTGTATTGTCGTAGGAGAGTTCGCTTATATAAACGGCAGTTGTTCCCATCATCGGTAGCCACGCTTCAGGCTCCGCTAATAACTGATCTTGCCCCGCAGCATAAATGAGCGCATCGTCTGGCAGCTGGAAAAATGTTCGCGGCAAAATGCCTTGATAAACACCATCTACCACAAATTTTTCAATATCATCTGAATAGACAACATCATTCCAGGCAAAATCGTTTTCGGCCTTTAATGCCTGCCAGATCATAAAAGAACTAGAGAGAAGGACAAATATTCCCGATATAATGGTAATTCGGTATCTTTGGGAGCGATTAACCAGGCGCAGCAAAATAACAAAAAGGAAAGGATAGAACGGCCAGACAATGCTCATATGCCTTGCAGACATGGCATGAAAGGGGCTTACATACGTCAGATATAAAAGTATAGAGAGACCAGCCAGGCAAACAAAAAACAGAGCAACCTCATAACCGTCAAAATTATTTACCTGGATGATTTGCTTTATTCTTTGAGGATTCCGCACCAAAACCATGCCTGCCCAAATGATGGTAGCCAAAAATAGACAGAAAAGCGCCACTTGAACCACGCCAAATATTGTCCAATACCCTGTAAATGTCTTACCGACTAAATAGAAGCGTTGGGCAAATTCAAGCGGGCCGCTAAGGAACTTTACTTCAAGCGCCTGCCGTCTGCTGAGTTCTTGCACGGACTCATAGAATCGTGGGTGCAGAATAAAAGAGAGCATGTAACCGGCAACAACGGCCGTTCCTATCCAAAGTAAGCGCCTTAGATCTCTCCTCATCAATTTCAGCATGAAAACCAGGCCAGCGACAAGAACAATAAGCGCGAAATGATAGTGGGTTAATGCACCTGCCGCCGTGCCAATGACCAAGAGAAGCCAGATAAACCAATTTCGGGGAGACGATTTGTCGCTAAGAATAGCAATCAGCCAGATAAAAAAGATAGCGCAGACGCCAAAAAGCGTGTACTGTCTGGCTTCTAACACCGCATTTAAATTGGCGGGACTCACGAGCCAAATAAAAACCACAGCCATCGCTTCAAAATTCTTTTGCAACGTGCGGCGACCCAGCATAAATAAGCCCACTGCTCCCACAGCCTGAAAAACCATGTTCAGCGTAGGCCCGGTCCAGGCATGAACTCCCCAAAGCCAGGTCCACACGTGAAGCGCCCAAAAATAAAAGGGTGGATGGATGTCGCTCTCAGCTAAATCAAGGCCAATTTGCTGGAAAGAGAACGGCCGATCAATGGTAAACCACTCTTTCCACTCACGAACAGAAACCCATTGGCTGGCCGGATATGCTTCATCTCGTAAGATTCGCTCAAATTCGCCTTGCCGACCAATAGCCGACAGGTAAGAAATAGTTTCATCATGCGAAATAGAAGTTTTGGTGGCGACGAGAGTGCCCTGCATCAACATCCCACTAATAATGATAAGCGCCAATAAAATCGCCGGGCGTTTATCTACTAGCTTTTGAAGTTGATGTTCGACTTGACTCATTATAACGGCCGTCTAGCATACACCGTAAACAGATCGCCAAAATTCAGCGGCACGGCTATGCCACCAAGCCTTAGACCATTTACAATCCAGCGCACCAATCGGCCAAGCGGTCGGCTGAGCGCTTCTACCCGGCTGACGAGGTAATTTAGCCGTATATAGCGTCCTTCTGCTCCAGACCATACAACCTCGAAGCCATTTTTCTCTAGCATTTGCCGCAGCGTTTTTTGGGTGAAGTAATGAATGTGCATATCCATTAGCCAAGGCCAGCGAGGCCCCATCACCCTGGCAACCAAGCTATCACTATCCATCGTGTGGATCACCAGCCAGCCACCAGGTGCCAGCAGCTTGTGAGCCTTGGCTATTTCGCCGAAGGGATCATCGACATGCTCTATCACATCCCACATAGTGACCACATCAAACTGCTTATCTGCCAGCTCAGGCGCGTCTTGTGTGCCGTGAATGACCTTTAACCCTTGCTGCCGGGCTATGTCGGCGGCCCATTTAGAGGGTTCTACCCCGCACGCGCGCCAGCCTGCCTGGGAGGCCGTTTCTACAAACACGCCAATATAGGCGCCGACGTCTAGCAAGCTACGGCCGTTTGCCTGCCCCACTTGCTTTTCCATGGAGCGTAAATGTTTCTGGAAGGTAAGCTCACGCCCTGCCCGCTCTTGCACATAGGTTTCGTCGGTAACGGCCGTATACGCTTGCAAAATCTCATCCCCAGACCAGCGAGGATTGGCATACATATGTCCACACTGCCGACACTGTACTATCTGGGCATGGTGCCCGTACCCTGGATTGGTGCAGGAAAAGGCATCAACTTTAAGCTTTTCTTGGGATTGCATTGTCGCGGGAAAGCGGATGACAAAATCATCAGCTCCGCATAAATTACACTGTACATCTATCATAATCATGATGAGGAAATAGGTACTTCTGGCCTTCTTGGCTCACCGCCCCGTAAGCGGCGCAAAAACAGGCGAAGCAAAGTGTACTGCGCCTTAATCACTTCATTACGAGAAATTTTTGTCTGACCCTTGCGACGATCTTCAAAAATGATAGGCACTTCCCCGATCTGCCAGCCGCGTCGCTGGCACAGAAATAGCATTTCTACCAAAAATGAGTAGCCACTAGAGAAAATTCGGTTCAGGGGAATGGATTCTAAAACTTCACGCCGATACAGACGGAACCCAGCCGTTGTGTCCTGAGCCTGTAGACTTAATAAAGTACGGGCCACAAAATTAGCTCCCTTACTAAGCATAATGCGTTTCCAGGTGCAGTTTCGTTGCCCGCCACCCGCCACATAACGCGAGCCGATGACTACATGCTTCTCTTTACTTAACTCAATCATTGCCGGAATATAGCGTGGATTGTGAGAAAAATCGGCATCCATCGTCATAATGCGCCTGGCACCCACAGATAGAGCCTGCTTAAAACCGGCAATATAGGCTGTGCCCAACCCCATTTTGCCCGGTCGGTGCACGGGTATCACTCGTCCCGGGTGTTGTGCGGCCCACTTATCTGCCAGTTGGCCAGTGCCATCGGGAGAGTTATCATCCACCACGATAACCCCAATGGCCACAGGGAGAGCGAGAAGTTGCGAAATGAGTTCGTTTAGGTTATCAGCTTCGTTATAAGTTGGTACAATTACAAAACTATCTATCATCATAGTAAGCCCTCTTCCTGGATGCTCGTGCCGGGCACAGGCATCCGCGAGGCATAACCGTAAATTTATTTTCGTGGTCTGGCCTCAAAACTGGATGATTGTAACGGTTCCTTAGCCGTCAAACAACTATTTCTATTAGTCCAACGAACCTATTGTCAGGAGTGCGCATGACAACCCATTACAAAGCAGTATTTTTTGATCTGGACGGTACCTTACGAATTCCGTCTCCATCCCCCACAGAAGCCTTTATTCAATTTGCTCGATCGCAACAAATCTACATTGATGAAGACGCAGCCCGCCAGGTGAAAATTTGGGCTCACCAATATTGGGGGCAAGATGCCTTTTTGATCGAAGAAATGAACCGCCTGGGTGAAGACCAATTTTGGCTTAGCTATTCGCAACTGTTGTTAGAAAAAGTAAATGTTAAAGATAGCGTACAGGCGCGTGCGCAGCTAGTTCGGGACTGGTTTAGATCAGACTATCTACCAGAGGTTCAGTTGGCAGCTGGCGCGTCCGAGTTATTGGCGCAGTTAAAAGATTTTGGCTGCATCCTGGGTGTGATTTCCAATCGTACAGCGCCGTTTCATGATGTATTGACCCAGTTACAGATCGCCGAATGGTTTGACATAACATTAGCTGCGGGCGAGGTTGGCTACTGGAAACCCAACACGGCTATTTTTGATCATGTTCTTTCCCAGTTCCCGGGACTTACTGCGGCAGAATGCATTTACGTGGGAGACAACTACTTTGCAGACGGCATTGGGGCCAGCAATGCGGGCATGACACCAATTGTCTTTGATCCTGAAGGCTTGTACGGTAATTCGTCCTTTTGCTGCGTTAGAGAACTGGGACAGGTGACGGCCGTTCTGCAAAATGGCATTCGCGTGAGTTAACTGGACTCATCCGCCTTGCTGTCTGGATCGAAGTCCACCAGGCCGCGCTGCAACGCCTCATCCAAAGAAATACCCACGCTGCTGTCTGATTCATCATTGGTCAGTGCAGTATCCCAAAAAGCATCCACGTCAGCAGCAGCCTCTACAGGCGCGCCATCCCCGGAAAGCAAATCCATGAGCTCATCTGGGGCGATATCCAGGTAGTCAGCCGGGGGAGGTGTAACTTGTTCTTCAACGATATGGGCTGGTTCAAGCCGTGAAGAAAGTGGTTCAGTCGTTTTAGCGATAACCTCTGGGGCTTTCACCTTCTGCGGTTTAGCTTTTTCGGCTTCAACCTGTTGACCACTGTTTTCTAAAGATGGCAACAAAGCGCGCAAATCTTTAATAGCTCGCTGCGTAAATACCCAGATCGTGCCAATTCGGCCTCGTCGCGAGGCCATGTCAAAGAAAAGGGTCAAAAAATGCCTGCGACCCACGTTGGCGCAGTAAAACTCGAAATCGTCACCGGTATGATATTGCAGCGTAAACGGTTCAGCCGCACCCAGTTCGTCTCCCAATAAGAAGCTATGGCTCAGGTTATCAGCCACAATTCCCATCAGCTTTTTCAAATCAAATTGACGGCCGTCTCCGGCAGAAAACAAGATTTCCCCCACAACTGTTGTAAGGGTCAAATGCATGGCGCCAGTGTCTACACGCAGAGAATCCAGACGGCGCTGCAAATCATCAGAAACGGCCGTTGGTTGTAGAGCAGGAACCGTTAGCTTTGCGGCAGTCACAGCAACGGATTCTCCATGCAGCGCGGTGTGAACGGCCGTTAACACACTGTCTGTATCCAATGGCTTCTGAAAATAGCGATACACACCCAGATCGGCCGCTTCCTTCTTGCCCTGGCTTGAAGAGTAAGCCGTAATCATAATTACCGGGATCTCCCGGCCCAGCGCCTTGATCCGGCGAACCAGATCAAACCCGCTCATTCCCGGCAAGCGAACATCAGTAATTAATAAATCAAACTGCGCTCGTCGCAGCTCCAGCAGACCTTCTTCTGCCGATGGCACGGCCAAAACCTCACAATCCTGATTAGACAACTCCAGCATCGAGCGCAAAAACTCCAACATCTCAAAATGATCATCAACAACTAAAATTTGCTTTGCATCTGCCATACTAAATTCCATTATCCTGTTTGCTTTTGACCATTATAGAGTCTGCCACTACATAAAGACAAGTAAACTATCGTCATGATGGTTCAGCAAAACTTTAACGAAAAAGGCCCGCAGCTGCGGGCCCTTTCTACTCTAATAACCACAATAGCTCAAGTGAAGGCGAGAGAGCTCTGGTTTTTCTGCAAGGATTTTGCCGATTAAGCACATCACAGAAAACTTAGAAATAACTTCAATCTAATAGCACTTTTGTCACCCTAACACATGGCTTAATAACCAATCAGAGAACTAAACCTCCACAACGTATGCTTCATCAGGCAGGTTTTCCCGCGTTAATTTGCTGGCGCCCTTCTCGCCTGTTTCCAACAACCAGCAAGCCGCATAATGTTCATTCCCATAATCTTTAAAGGGAGGTTCTTCCTGTGAACATTTATCAAATGCCAATGGGCAGCGCGTATGGAAACGACAGCCAGGGGGTGGATTCAACGGGCTGGGAACATCACCTTCCAGAATTACCCGCTGGCGCTTCAGGGTGGGGTCTGGGATAGGAATTGCAGACATCAACGCCTGAGTATAAGGATGCAGCGGGTCACGATACAAATCGTCTCGTGAAGCCATCTCTACCATTTTACCCAGATACATTACGCCTACACGGTCGCTAAAATGCTCAACCACACTCAAATTGTGGGCAATAAATAAGTAGGTTAGACCGAAATCTTTTTGCAGCTCCCGCAAAATATTCAAGACTTGCGCCTGAATCGACACATCCAAAGCTGAAACTGGCTCATCACACACAATAAACTGCGGCCGTAACGCCAGGGCGCGCGCAATACCGATCCGCTGCCGCTGCCCACCAGAAAATTCATGCGGATAACGTCTTGCATGGTCAGCACGCATACCCACTCGAGTCAACATCTCTACCACAATATCGTAGCGTTCCTGCGAGCTTTTATCGGTATGAATACGCAGACCCTCAGCAATACTTTCACCAATAGGCATTCGAGGATCTAGGGATGAGTAGGGATCCTGAAAAATTATTTGGATATTTCGACGCATCTTTTTAAGCTCGCTGGCATTTAGCTCAAAAAGATCTTGTCCATCAAAAACAACGCTGCCAGACGTGGCTGGAATCAGCCGCAAAATTGTCCGCCCGATTGTTGTCTTGCCGCAGCCAGACTCACCAACCAAACCAAATGTTTCACCCTCATAAATAAAGAATGAAACGTCATCAACGGCTTTTACCCACGCCTTCACACGCTGTAGCAAACCGGCCCGGACAGGAAAATACTTTACAACATTTTTAACTTCAACCAGAACCCGTTTTGTCTTAGCTGCCTTAGCGCTGCGATCAACCTTTAGTTCCTCTACCATCTTATTCCACTCCTTCTTCGTACAACCAGCAGCGAACCTTGCGATTGGGTGCAATTGGCTTGAGTTCTGGTTCTTCCTCAGTGCAAATCTCCAGCTCATTTTCCACCCTTGGGAAACAGCGAGGAGCAAACTTGCAGCCTGGGGGCAAATCAACAAGATTGGGCACAGACCCAGGAATTGTCACCAGTTCCTTTTCGGCGTGGCCTAAAATCGGGGTAGAGCCAATGAGAGCGTCCGTATATGGATGTTTTGGTGATTCAAACAGTTCAATTATAGGCGCTTCCTCAACAATACGTCCGGCATACATTACCACAACACGATCGCACATCTCTGCCACCACACCGAGATCATGTGTAATCAAAATAATTGAGGTCTCCATCTTCGAACGCAAATTGCGCATCAAATCAAGAATCTGCGCCTGAATGGTAACGTCCAGCGCCGTAGTTGGTTCGTCAGCAATGAGCAACTCCGGCACACATGCCAGCGCCATAGCAATCATCACGCGCTGAGCCATACCACCAGACATCTCATGAGGAAACGAATTAACCCGTGACTCTGGTTCTGGAATTCCAACCATGCTCAACAATTCAACAGCACGCTTTTGTCCAGCTTCTTTTCCTAAATCCTGATGAATGAACAGAACTTCAGATAGTTGGTCGCCTACTTTGAACACAGGGTTCAAACAACTTTGCGGCTGCTGAAAAATCATAGAAATGCGGTTACCACGAATCTTGACCATTCTAGATTCTGGCAATTGCAGAAGATCCTCATTATCAAAAATTATTTGACCTTCAACAATTTTTCCTGGCTGTCCGACCAGGCGCATGATAGAAAGAGACGTCACGCTTTTCCCGCATCCAGACTCTCCTACAATACCTAAAACCTCGCCTCGCCTAACGCTGATGTCAATTCCATCAACGGCACGCACGACACCAGATTCAGTAAAAAACTGAGTCTTAAGACCTCTCACTTCAAGAATGTTATCTTTGCTAGTATTCTCCACTTTCTCTGCCTCTTCCCTATGGATCTGGATCGTCCTACAGTTTAAGTCTGGGGTCAAGGGCATCGCGCAAGCCATCGCCCAGATAATTGACCGCCAGAACAGTAACGAAAATCAACATGCCCGGATACAGCGCCTTCCACGGGGCGGTGAACATGTCCTTCTGCACATCCTGCAGCATGTTGCCCCAGGTAGCCACCGGCTGCTGAATGCCAAAGCCGAGAAAGCTCAGGGCAGACTCCACCAGGATCACGCTGCCCAAGCCCAGGGTGGCATTGACAATGATGGGCGGAATGGCATTGGGCATCATGTGCCGCACGATGATCTGCAAATCACTCATGCCCAGGGCACGCGCCGCCTCGGTGAACTCCTGGTTGCGCAGGCTCAGCACGGAAGCCCGCGCCAGCCGACAGGCGCCCGTCCAGCCCAGCCCGGCCAGAATGGCAATAATGACGATGGCCTGGCTCCACTCCGGCGGCAGGAAGGTGATGCGCAGGTCACGCAGGATCGAGGACAGCACCAGCAGCAGGGGCAGCGAGGGCAGGATGATGATGAACTCCACGATGCGCTGAATGAGGCTGTCGACCCAGCTGCCAAAGTAGCCCGAGACGGCCCCCATGAACATGCCAAAGGTCTCGGCAATGATGGTGACGGCAAAGGCGATGAACAGCGACAGCTGCCCGGCGACCATCAGCCGGTAGAGCACGTCCCGCCCCAGCTCGTCTGTCCCCAGCGGATGCTCGGCCGAGGGGGCGGCGTTGCGGGCGGACAGGTCCTGGGTATCGCGCGTGTAGGGCACGAACTCGCCTCGGGAGGTGTTGTAGTAGGTCATGCGGGACATGATTATTGGTCCCACGATGACAAAGACGATGATGACCCCCAGGATGATCAGGCTGGCGGTGGCCAGACGATGCCGCCGCAGCCGCTTCCAGTAGGTCATGAGGATGTGTTCGGGTTTGGATGTCAGCAGCGCTTCGGCTTGCAGGGCATCCACATCAAGTTCTGCTACGCTCATAGCTTTCTCCTTAGAAGAAAATAACGCGCCAGGTCAACCCGGCGCGCTCCGCCCTGGTGGCGGCTTTAGTCAAACCGTATCCGCGGGTCGACGACGGTGTAGAGGATGTCCCCGATCAGGGTGGCCAGCACCACCAGGATGGCGGTGATGAAGAGCAGGGCCATCACGATGGGCCAGTCGTCCCGGTTGAGGGAGTCGATGAACAGCCGCCCCATGCCGGGGTAGTTGAAGATGGTTTCGGTGATGATCGCCCCACTGAAGATGCCGGGAATCTGGAAGACGACGATGGTGATGAGGGGGATCAGGGCGTTGCGGGCAGCGTGCTTGAGGATGACCATGCGTTCGCGCAGCCCTTTGGAGCGGGCGGTGCGCACGTAGTCTTGCCGCAGCACTTCCAGCATGGAGGAGCGCATGAAGCGGCTCCAGCCGGCCAGGTAGAGCAGGGTCAGGACCGAGACGGGCAGCACCAGGTGGATGATGCGGTCAGCCAGGGAGTAGGGCTGGATGCCCAGCAGGTGCTGGATGCTGCCGGGGATGACCCGCGTGGTGAAGACGTCTCCGGTGGGGAAGAAGGGCAGCCCCCACTGCTGGAAGTAGACGCCGAACAGGATGATGGTGAGCAGGCCAAACCAGAAGACGGGCATGGAGATGCCGAAGAAGCTGAAGGTGGTGACGGCGTAGTCCAGCCGTGAGTATTGCCGCACGGCCGAAATGATGCCGATGGGCAGGGCGATGAGCAGGGAGATGACGGTGACGCTGGTCATGAGGATGAGGGTGTTGGAGACCCGGCTGCCGATGACGGAGGTGACGGTTTGGCCGCGGGCCAGGGACCAGGATTGGCCCCAGTCCCAGCGCAGCACGCCGCCGCGGCAGGGGTTGAGCCGGGTGGGGTCGGCCCCCTGGTTGGTGCCGCCTGCGTTTTGGCAGGTGGGGGATTGATAGTCGACCCAGGTGCCGGTTTCGAACATCTTGTCGGCTGGTCCGGGGTTGCCGATGGCCGCGCCGACTTCGTCGAGCCAATCTTCACCCAGCAGCCAGGTGAGGTAGGCCAGGTAGATGGGCTTGTTGAGCCCCAGGGTGGCTTC
>JBHIWP010000067.1:0-19506 GCA_041987425.1 Promineifilaceae bacterium (SeqCode)
GTCCGTGTGCGCTTTGTAAACAAGCTCGCAAGGGGCATCGAACTCCCTGGTAATAAACAGTTCTTGCTTGCCCGGCTCGGCGGTAATGAGTGTTCTATTTTTTGTTGTTGACATTTATTGCTCCTTATTTTGCTCTTTTTGCATCTGTTCCAAAAGTTCATCCAGACGTTCATAGCTTTCACGCCAGTAACGCTCAAATGGGGAGACCCAGTCGTAAATGGGTTTCAGCTGCTCAGCGTTGGTGCGATAGAATCGGTGACGGCCGTCTCGTCGCTCTTCCACCAGGCCCACCTGCTTTAACACGCCCAGGTGCTTAGACACCATAGGCTGAGACCAGCCAAGCCGCTCAACAATTTCATTGACAGACAGTTCTTGAGCTTGCAGCAGTTCCAGAAGCTCGCGTCTTTTCGGTTCGGCAATGGCGTTAAATGGGTCGTGTGTTGTTGGGGTGCGTGCCATAGATATATTATATTCCTATATGGGAATATGTCAATACCCAATTTAGAAATTCTGTTCTGTTTAACGAAATAAAAAGCAGGAAGGGGCTAAAGTAAGTAGACGACAAACAAAAGCGTCAAGCCGGCGAAGTAGCTTAACGGAAAGAGCCAGCGGCATAGCTTGTCCCAGGAAGCGGCCGTATCTTCTTTTTCATGCAGATACAACGTGTTTACATAAATATTCTGCATGATCGTCAGGGCCATCATTACAAACGAGAGCGTCAGGATACCATCCATTAACGTGAAATAGGAAACTTTGGGCAGGCCGTCAGCTACAATGAATTGATAGGCGACTATAGTTAAAAGCCCGGTAAGCGAAACGCTCATTCGATCAGCCAGGCCATCGCCCACCATCCAAAAGACCGACCAGGAGATTGCCACTAAAATAGCCATTGGCAAAAGGATCTTCCATTGATAGTAGCTAGAAAGACGAGCTACTTCGATATTCATCAAAAATTCCGAAAATGGCTGGCGGTCTCGCACCTCTTGCTTCTCTGTAATGGTGGCTTCGACGCGCTGAATCCGCCACTCAGGAATTTGAAACTCATCGCTAAAGCCAATTTTGTCTTCTTCTTTATGTAAAACTAAATATTCGTTATGCCAGGCAAAGGATTCAATCTCTATTTCCAGGATTTGGCGATCAAAAGGAAATTGGCGCAAATCGTAATGCGCTTCGAGTTCAGCGTTGAATCGTTCTCGAAAATTAATGGTGCCATCGGGCAAAATGATTAGTTCTGCATTTTCAACTTCTGGCGCGCCAGCTACGTTTACAAACACCAGGTCCGGCCACCATATCTCTTCAAGCTTGTCGTGCGCAGCCTCTTCTAAAAAGATTTCCTCCTGACGGCCGTTTTCCACGGCCGAATAGGCTAGCCGGGGATCACACCAGACCAAATCCATATACCCTTCAATGTGGTAGGTGTTTTCGGCTACGTCAATAGCCGTGACTTCGATGATAAACAGTCCTAAAGTTACGAGTACGGGACCTTCTGTGTTGGGAGGCTCGACAAAAGCGACTTCACTGCTTTCTTCGTTGCCTGCGTGTTCCACAACGCGATAATTGGAGTGAGTACAGTCAGAGACAGAGTTGAAAACATGGGCACGAGTTTCGCCGGGCAGGTGGCCAGGATCTGGAGTGGGGACCGGCGGAACCTGAGTTGCATCTGCCAGGACTGCGGATGGCTGTTCGCTTAGGGCAAGCACAAGCACAATAAGCAGCGTGCCAATAACAACAAATAAAGGTTGGGAAAAATTTTTCTTAATTGTCATGCATCAGCCTTCGGTCAAATCGAGCCTGGCGTGTGGTTGACTTTGCACAGGCAGGGGTTGGCTGTTTGTCAGGTGTATGGCTGGCTGCAGCGTTATTGTGCGCAAGGGTATCGTTATGCCCTCACGGTCAAAGGCTTCTTTCAGGAGCTGCCGCAAATGATACCCAACTTCCCGGTGACGCCCTGGCTTGGCCTTGGTAACGGTATCAATGACAAGGGCATAGTCGCTAAATTCCGAAACTCCCTCTACCTCGGTTCCCTGCAGCACATCATTATCTAGCTCGCTTAGCCGGGCTCCCTCTGTCTCGATGATGCGAAAAACCTTGCTCAAATCCGAATCATAGGCGACGATCACTTTTACGGTAGCAAATACGTAATCTTTAGAGAAGTTCACAATATCGCCCAATTGACCATTCCGCAAAATGTGTACCTGCCCATCTGGGTTGCGTATGCGGGTGGTGCGAATGTCGATGGCTTCTACCGTTCCTTCGGCATCACCAGTTTCAATGTAATCGCCTACCAGATAATGATTCTCGAACACAATAAACATCCCTGAAATCATGTCTAAGATAACGGGCTGCGCGCCCAGGCCAATGATAAGGCCGATGCCGCCCAGCGCAGCTAAGATGGGAGCCACGTTGATCTCTAGGACGTACAGAATAAGAATAAACATGCCAAAATAGATGGAGTATTTCAGGAAGCTCTTGGTCAGGGGTGAAAATGTGAGCCTTTGTTGCCATTGAATATCAGTCATTTTATCTGTCCGATTTAGCAACAGCTTATCAACCAGCACATTACTGATTTCAACTAAAACGCGGCTCAAGAAAAAGATGGCAATAATTTCTATAATTTTGGAACCGTAGATGGCAAACCGAGCAACAAAAACAACTTGTTGCATTGCCAACGTCGCTGCGGTGACGTAAATAATGTATTCCACTGAAGTGGTAAGAACGGACCTCAGCTCTTGTAACTTGCTATAGAATTCTTCGAAGTTTGTCCCCTGCACATTCTTTTGCAGCAGTGCGTCTATGCTGTCTACGATGGCGGCAACGGCCGTTACCAGTAGTCGTCCCGTCGCAATGATCAAATATAAGCGCAGCACAATGAATAGAACATCAGTGAGGGGCAAAGGTAAGTTAAGCAGCTGACTAGACCAGGCAAGCACCAATAACCAGATGCCGTCGCGAACCATGTGGTTTAAGATGCCAAAAAACTTGTTTACACTTTCGTCATTGGCCTTTATTTGCTCCTGAGACTCTTCCCACGCTTTAAGCCTCGTCAGTAGCTTCTGCAACCTGGCAATCAGAATCCAGGCCACTAAAACAAGTCCCATGACCTCTAATATCCCCAAACCAAGCTGTATCCAGAAATCCTGCGGCACCGTGAGCACCATCGTTACCGTTTGATCATAAATGCCCACGTTTTGGGTAAGTAAGTATCCATTCAAGGCCAAAATTACAACTGCCAGGACGATGGTGGCAACCAGGACAAACCCCTTTAGTTTGCGTTCCAAATTGTGAATGAGCGTTGGATACTTTTGACGAAGTTTTTGCAGGAATTGAAGTCTTAAAAATAGCTGAATTGCCCTGTAAAACAGGGTGAACAAGATGATTACGGCGAGCAGCTCCCCTACGACGACGGCGATGTCCTGGTAACTTATTAAATTAATCAACCTGTTTAACCTCCTTAAAATTAACGGCCGTTCTACCTAAACATCCCTCACGCAGTGCCGTTGCCGTATACGCCTCGCATGTCCGCGGGTAGCATCGCAGCTATCGCGCGCATCATTCGCTCCGTAAGGTCTTGGGGGGATTCGCCGGGTAGGGGATGGAGAGGTGCGCCAAAGCACACGGTTACTGGAACGCGCAGCGGCCACCGCTGGCGCAAAACATTCTGTGTGCCGGTGATGGCGATGGGGATTAACGGCCGTTTGCTCTTAAGCGCCAAATACGCCGGGCCAATTTTTGCCTCCTGCAACTTTTTGTCTTTGCTGCGTTCCCCTTCTGGATAAATGCCCAGCGTACGCCCCTCAGCCAAAATCTTCAGCGCGTATTTCAACGCCCACCTATCCATCTGCTCACGATTCACCGGAAACGTGCCCATGTGCCGGAAAAAGTAATCAGAAAGCGGCGTTGAAAAAATCTCTGCCTTGCCCATAAAAAGCACATAGCGAGGCGCAACATGCTGTATCAAAAAAGAGTCAATCTGCTCTAAATGATTTGAAACTAGCAAACAGCCCCCTTCAGACGGTACATTTTCCTGCCCGGTTACCTGAAGCTGCATCACCGTTTTAAAATAGGTACCAAACAAAAACATCGTCAGGCGGCTGGTCTTTGTGTCAGTCACAAAGTACTGTTTTTCACTTCTTGGATCAGTTTTCATATAAAATTGGTTTTATGCAGAGGTCAGGATTCAGAAGAGAAACGCGTAAATCGTCGCCTGGCCTTTCTTAACGATTAAACAAAGAACTTGTCTAACAGCCCGGCGGTGCGCCATTCCTGCACCATTTCCTGGCCATAGCTATAACCAATATCTACAATGGCTTGCAGGGCTGTAAACTCCAAAGTGCCGTACTGCTCAACAGGTGGATAAATATAAATGTCGGCCAGGGCTTTGGCTGTGTCTAAAGCCTGGGCGCTGCTGAGCAGGCTGGAACGCATAATGGTAGCGCCTAGCGAGGGAATGTCTGGGCTTTTGACAAAGGGGTTGAGTCGCTGCCAGAATAAACGCCAGCCAGAGAGGTAAGGGCCAAAATCGGTTGTTACCTGTAAATCAACAGGGGCGCTAACATCGCTGGCTATAATTGGTCCGCCGCCATTGCGCTGCTTCATCATCGCCACGGGCAAATTATCCAACACGCCGCCATCCACCAACAAATCCCCATTTTTTAGCACCGGGGGAATAACACCAGGAATAGAGGTGCTTGTGCGCACGGCCTGCCACAAGGGGCCGCTGTCGTGAATAATGGCTTTGGCCTGGGTAAGGTTAGCGGAGACGCAAAAGTAATTTAGCCACAGATCTTCGATTTGTACATCGCCAAACAAGACCTCAACCATAGTTGTCCACCTGCGCCCGGCGTTAAGCGCGGCAATAGGCAAGGTGTAGTCAAGCACCGACTTAGGCAGGGCGTCTTTAGAGCGCTGCACCATTGTTTGGAAATCCCAACCCATTGCCAGCTGGCCGGCAATGAGTGATCCCATGCTGGTGCCGCCCACGATATCGATGCCAATACCGGCTTCTTTGAAGGCATGGACGATGCCAATGTGGGCATAGCCGCGCGCGCCACCGCCGCCTAAAACCAGCCCGATGCGCTTGCCAGTCAGGTGGCGAGCCAGGCATTGAAAATCGGCCGTTTCCCCCAGCCTGAAATGCTGGTGATGATCCACTTTGCGAAGTTCCAGCCAGCGCTGAGTATTTTTCGGCTCTTGCCCCGGCTCATAAAGCAAAATGAGGCTTTTTGGCACGCCAACCGCCTCGTTGATCTGTTGCGCTACGGCCGTTTCCCCTTTACTTAAAGCTGGCGAGCCTGATGCCCGCCCCACATACAGAACATGATCCGCCTGCCGCAAGCTGCGCCGTGTCCAGGCATTATCTGTTCCATCCGTGCGGTACAGAGTGAACTTGTACTTCATCTCCTGTTCGTTCATCCAGGCAACGAGACGTATATTTTCGGGATCGTTTTCTGGGGTTTGGGAGATGCCGGGAATGGCTAACGCTTCATCTAAACGCTGGCTGTCTAGCAGCAGCGTTGGCCCCATTTTCTGCAAGGTTGCCTCAAGCTCCAGCGCAAAATCCACCAACGGCACATCAGGCGACAGAGGCACCAGCACAATGTCCAGGGCTAAGTTGCGGTCGCGCTTTTCTGCCGCTGGCCCCAGAATGACGCGGCGCAAGTCGTGGGCAATGTCGGTCGTAATCTGCTTCAGCACGCTGGGATAAGTGGTAATGAGCCAATCAAACTCTTCCTCTGAAAATTTGACCACGGCCGCATCCCGCGCCACGATAATCGATACGGTTGAGCTTGATTTCGTTAAGATTTGGGTCGCGCCAATACTTTCCCCGGCGATGAGATCACCCACTATTTTTTCCTGGCCTCTGGCGTCGCTGGTTTTGGCCAGCAGACGGCCGTTTATCACCACGAAAAAGTCATGAACCGCATCCCCTTGCCTGATCAGCACTTCGCCACGCGGCAAAAACATCCACTCTAGCCGCGACTCAATCTGGCGCATCATCTCCTTGTCCAGCCGCCCAAACAGCTTTGGCAGCACCTCATAAAGCTGCTTCTTGCCCAGCCGCTTTTCCACCACCTCACCAATCTGCTCCAAAAATTCGGGATGGGCTTTGGCAATGTTCTCAAACGCTTCTTTTTTTATTCTCGCCAGACGCACGTCTGTAAGCGCCTGAACAGAAGCAGTGCGGGGTTTGCCGCTGAAGATCTCCATCTCGCCAATGAGTTCATTAGGGCCAATCTTTCCCAGCCCATCATCTTGCAAGCCTTCTACCATCGACACCGTATCCAGCTGACCATTCAGCACGACAAACATAGCGTCTGTAGCGTCTCCCTGCTCAAACAAACTTTCGCCAGCAGTTAGTGAGACCGGCTCTGCCAGCGCAGCTATTGCTCGGACGATTTGTGAGTCCAATGCGCCAAAAAGCTGCGTTGCTGCTAATTCTGTATCCAGATTAGAGGACGGGGAATTCAGTATTTGCATGTCACTTCTCCTTGAGTTGCGGGATTTTATCATGCTACCTCATCATGACAAAAACCATTTTGCCATAATGCTATGAGCAAAATACGGTCGTTAACGATTGCGCCGATCAGGATAGATAAAATTCGCCCGCATCCGTGCTCCAAACGACAAAACAAATGGGGTTGCACTTAATCTAATCGCGTTAGTTCGCTGCCGTTAAAGCGATAAGCAGCGTGATTGGGGTAAAGAGCGCGGAGGGCGCGGTTGGCTGCCTGGCCCAGGTCGCGGGCAAAAATTAGACGGCCGTTCAAATGCCTCTCATTTCCCAAAAAAAGCTCTCCGTATTCCCACCAGTTTCCTGTGGGGCTTTCCACAAAAATGAGTGCCTGTTCATGAGGCGGCACGGCCGTTTCTACCAGCGCCACTTTGTCTCCCTCTATAAAATTAAAACCCTGGTACGCCTGTGCATACTGCGGCAGCGTGCCCGCCACGTTGCCTGAAATCAGCAGCAGCAGCAGAACGGCCGTTAGCCACCAGCCAGTTCGCCCGCCAAGCGTGTGTGCTAGCGCCCGTGCCCCGCGCGCCGTAAGCAAAACCAGCGCAGGCAGCGCGCCATACAGGTAGCGTGGCCCATACATGATGCCAGAGTGCCAGTAAAATGCCTCGGCGGCAATGAGTGCTGCCAGGGTTGATAGTAATATCCAGTCGGTGGCGGACGGCCGTCTTAAGACAAACGCCAGCCAGAGGAAGCTAAATGTCAGCAGCGGCAGCCAGCCAAAAAGATCGGTTTGCAGCACCTGCCAGTTGCGCAAAATGTTGTGCAGACCGCGCTGGGGCGTGTGGCCGCGCGGCGGCTGGCTGGGGTCGGTGCGCCACGCGATGGCGTAACCGGGCGCTTCGTCTAGCAAAATAATTTCCACAAGGTTCGACGCTTCGCCCACGTCGTCGCCAAAACCGAGCTTATCGTAGGGCCAATAAAGCAGGCGTGGGTCTTGCAGCGCATCGCCGGTAACGGCCCATTGATAAGCCAGCAGCAGCGCCAGCAGCGGAAGCAGCCCGGCCAGCCAAACCGCACCTTTTTGCAGTCGGCTGCGCCACGGCAGCGGGCTTATCCAGGTGGTAAACAGAAAAAAAGGCGCAACAATAGCCACGGCCGTTAGCTGTCGCGTCAAAAAAGCCGTTCCTGCCGCCACGCCTGCCGCCATCGCCAGCCACATTGTCTTCCTCGGTTCCTTATGCTTCCTGGCCATCGCCGCATGCCAACACACCATGAACACAACCAGCCAAAATAGCTCGGCCGCATGGGCCATGTGGCTGCCGGAGAGGAAGAGGAAAAACGGGGAGAGCGACATGAGGGCAGCGGCAAGCAGGGCGATACGGCCGTCATACAGGCGGCGCCCTAGCTGATACAGCAGCGGCACCGTCAGCGTCGCCAGCAGCGGATTGATGAGCCAGGGCGCTCGCAGCAGCACGCCCAGCGCCAGAACTGTCGGGTAGCCGGGCGGATATTTGCCAAACCAACGGCCGTCTTGCACTAGCAAAAATTCCTGCTCAAAAAAGTCTGGTAAAGGCGGCGCTGGCGCCCACAAATCGCCCCGCGCCAGCGCTCGCGCCTGGAACAGATACGTAAGCGAATCCTGCACGTGTGGTACGCGGGCCAGCACGTCGCTGGCAATATGAATGGTGAGGGCGAAGGTGAGAAGGGTGAGGAATGTAACGATGATTTTTTCAGAGATTGGAGACTGAAGATTGGAGATTATTTTCTCTGTGAACTTCCGTGCCTGCGCTTTACCTCTCTGTGTGCCAGCTTTTTTTATTGCCCATCCAATCCCCAGCAGCAGCAATGACGCCTGATGGCCCGTCAGCAGCAGGCGCAGCAGGGATTGGGCCTGCTGCACAAATGGTTTTTGGAAGGGGATGCCGATGATGGGTACGGTGGCACGGCCGTTTTCCCAGTGCCACCATACGCCCCGCCGCGCGCTCCCATCGATGAGAAACGCCAGGCCACTTTCTCCATCTGGATGCAGCAGCAGCAGCCCCGCCTCATCTTCGGCGCGGCGCAGGCCGCTGGTGAGAATGAAGTCATCGCTGACCGCCTCCTGCAAGATGAGGCTGTTTTGGCTGGCCGTGCCGCGCAGTTCGCCCCAGCGCGACATCCAGCCGCCGCTAACTGTTTGCCATTCGTCCCAGCTTACGCGGCTAAAGCGTTGCTGCCAGACAGGTTGCCCGTCTGCCGAGAAAAGTTGGAGTTCGGCCCAGGCAGTGTGTGGCGCCAGCCAGCGCAGAGGCGGGTAGCTGGCCACCTCTGCGCCGCCTGTGGTGGGCTGGCTGGTGGTGAGGCCAATTCGGCTGCCTGCACCCATCTGTGGGCAGTCGATACCGATATGCCGCTCAGGCACGGCGGCGATGCACCGGCCGTTGATCACCTGAAGAGAGACGGCCGTTTCTTCCCCCAGCGCCCAAACGTAGAGCAAAATTAACAGGCCATTTAGCAGCCAAAACCAACTTCGACGCATAGACATTACTTTAGGCGCGTTGCCACCATCAGGGTAATGTCGTCAAACTGGGGCGCGCCAGCCACAAATCGGCTCACCGCTTCAGTGATGGCCGTTTGTTGGGCCGTGGCCGACCCGCTGGCAGCCTGTTGAGCAACGGCCAGCAAGCGCTCCTCGCCAAACTCCTCCTGCCGGTCATTTTGCGCTTCTGGCACGCCATCGCTGTACAAAATCAGGCTTTCGCCCACGCCAATTTGCACCGCTTCCTGCTGCCAGGTCATCCCTTCAAACATCCCCAGAGGGATGCCGGTTTTGCTCAGGCTACTGACTTCGAAACCGAGGTGGTAGGTGGGATTGTGCCCGGCATTGGCGTAGGTGAAACGGCCGTTTGCCAACTCCAGCACCCCATAAAACACCGTCACAAACTGGTCCGACTCCGTGTCGCTGAGGATGCGCTCATTGGCCATTTCCAGCGCCTTGCCCGGCTCATCGGGGAACTGCATGGCGTAGGTGCGAATGAGCGTGCGGCTGAGCGCCATGTAGAGGGCGGCCCCTGTGCCCTTATCGGCCACATCGGCCACAATGAGCCCCATACGGCCGTTGCTTAGCGGCACAAAATCATAAAAATCCCCAGAAGTTTGCCGGGCCGGAATGAGCGCGGCGGCAAAGTCCCAGTTGGGATGCTGCGGCACCTCGTGAGGCAGAAAGCTTTGCTGAATGCGCCCGGCAAAAGCCAGCTCCTGCGCCATCTTCTGGCGCTGCAGCGTTTCCCGGTACGTCTGCGCCCGGTACAGGGCCGAGCCAATCTGGCTGGCCAGCTCTTGCAGGGTAGGCAACACCTGGCTGGGCGTGCGTTGTGAACGCATCCGCTGCAAGTAAAGCGCGCCGACGCACTGCACTTTTTCCGCTTCGCTGGAGACCAGGATCTTGACCAAAAAGCGGTGACCAGAAGGGGTTTTTTGCCCTGGCAGACGCACATCGCGGTCTACCAGGCTGTTTTCTGTGGCCTCGCGAATGCGCTGCCACAGAGCTTCCGTAACGGGTGGCCAGTTGACGGCCGTTTGCCAGTTAAAAGTAGGCCAGGGCGGTTCTTGCCCGTCGGGTAACGTGCCAAAAAGGTGCACCACCAAATGATCGTGGGGAAAAAGCTCCAGTAAATGATGCTCCAGAACAGCTTCCAGCGTTGTGCCATCGGCCGGAGCTGTAATGAGTGCCTGGCCCAGGGCTTCCAATATGCGCAGCTCTTTACTGCGAGTTTGGGTCAAAAGGTTGAACTGGCTTAAAAAGTAAGCCAGCAGGTTGGTGAAAGTGGCGGCCAGACAAAAAGCAACAAATAGAGCAAGATTTTGCGGTTCGTAAACCAGCGCCAGCGGCAGGGCAAAGGGCACCGTAAGCAGCGAGAGCAGGATGCCGCTACCGATCAGTTGAAAAAACGTTTGCTTGTTTAATGATTGCCCACTCAGAATCGTTACGCTCCAGGTAGGCAAAAAATAGAAGACAACAGGCAGCGTTGACAGCGCCAGGGCACTCCAAGCGGCAGGCAGCCAGTCGGCGAAACTACTTGCCCGGAACGGATAGGAACCCCCGGTGGAGGTGTAGACAAAGCCTGCAAGCAAAAGTAGCAGTATCGAGGTGCCACTTGATTGAACAAAGTTGTTGAGGGCAAAAAGTAAAGGCAGCCCTTGTTGCCGATCTTGCCTGCCGGTGCGTAGGGCGGAGGTTAGCCCCACGACCCACAGGATCCACAGGGCGCTGGGGCCAAAGATGAGCAGCACAGTCATGCTTAGCAAGTTGGAGAGTGAGGTGGAGAAGGGAAGAGTCAAGTTTTCTGTGAGCGATATTGGGAGAATGAACGGCCGTTGATCCAGTTGGGAAATTAGCAACAGTAAAAAGAGCAGGATGCCCCAGTTTTCCACCAGAACGGACCACTCAGTTACCAACAGCAACCAGACTGTACCGGCCACAAAAAAGGGGAGTAAGAAGTAAACATAGCTCATGGCGACGACGGCTACTTGTTGTCGTGCCAGGGGTTGCTTATGGAGGGCGGGGAATAGTTTGTGGGTGAGCTGGCGTAATAAGCCGGTTAGCTGTTGCATGTTATCCTAGCAGCGGAAGGGTGTTGAGGATAAAGTGAATAAAGATGGGTAAGATCAGGCTGTTTGTTCGCTTGTAAAGATAGCTCATCAGCAGGCCAAAGACAAAGCTGAAGGTCATCCATGCCAGGGCAGCCACGAAGGGATAATCGGGCCAAAGCAGCAGCAGTTGGGTGGCGTGGCGCAGGGCAAAAAAGCTAGCGGAGATAAGCATGGCCCAGGTGAAGCCCAAACGCGCTTCCAGCGCCCCCTGCATGTAGCCACGATAGAACAGTTCTTCGCCCACGGCGGCCCACAGCAGGATCATCGTCAGGTAGGCGGTTTGAATAGTTGCCGGGTTGCTGTTGAGGCGGACAGCGGCCGTTTCATACATAGCGAGCAAGGCAGCACCAATGTCTGCGGTGCTGTTGCCCGCTGCCGTTTCCCCTGGGCTACCAAAAAGGCTGGGCACCAGGAGTCCCAGAAACAGTCCACCCACCAGCTGAATGAGCACTGCACCAACAATCCCGGCCAGCCAATGCCACCAGCGCACGTCCCTCAGGCTGCCAAAGCGATATGTTTTAAGCGCCAGCGGAATGGCCAGTGCCAGCAGGGCCTGGACGACGAAGAAGGGCGCCCAGGGCAAAACAGTATTTTCCAGGGCGGCCACAAGGGTAAGAAATACGGCCGTGACCAACACACCGTTCACAGAAAGCAACCAGTTGCGCAAGATCTACCTCCAACAAAAAAGCCGAGGCCCAAAACAGGCCCCGGCTCCCAACGTTGACGATCAGACGTCAATTGTAAACCGATAGATGTAATTCGTCACACCCAATCATCCGGTTCGGCCGTTGGCTCGTCCGGGAAGGTTCCCTCCAGATTGATCCAGGCCAGCTCCAGCGCCACGGCTCGAAAACCATCATTGTGCAGCCGCTGCTGCCATACTGCTTCTCCCTGCTCACGCGGATCCACGCTGCTATCCACGCCGCGAATATTATCCGCCAGCGTGTCGCCAAAGATGTTTCCGCCAATACTGTCCTCAACAACTCCGGCTAGCCGCTCCTTCAGGTCTCGCCGTGCTTTGCCTTTGCCCTCCTCCATCTCGCGCTGGAGGGCAGCTTTGGCCTCTGTCCAGTTCATGCGGCTGAAGCTTTGGATGAGCTGCTCGCGCGACATCGTTTTGAGGCGGCTCATCACTTCCTCGCCGCTAATCCAGGTGTCGAAATTCTCACCATTGGGATGCGGATAGCGCACCTGAATCTGGTCGCTAAAGTCATGGCGCATTTTGGCGCGGGCGCAAAATTGGGTAAAGGTGGTCATGCTATCTTCCTGCCCATGGTTAATCTCGGTAAAGTACTGGCATATAGGTTAACTTGCCTATAAATAATGAGGCTATAGTTTGATTGTTTATTTTTTCAAGTTCACTATCTATCGTATCAATACTGGACTCAAACTCAATGCTTTCAAACTTAGGTGCCTCTGAATCTACCTGTAATGTTAAAGTGATCGTAAAAGGCCCAGATTCACCCTCTAAATTCCCTGCATCCCAAATTAATGTTGGGAAAGCAGTATTAGGTGATGGAATTGCGCTGACAAATTGGAGCGTTTCAGGGAGTGTAATAGACACCTCTACGTCAGCTACAGCTATTGGACTCTGATTTCCATAGGTCATAGTGTATTGTACTTGCTCATTGGGCAAGGCAGCAGCTGGTCCAGAATAATCAATCCATAAATCAGTATAACTGGAGCCAACAGAAATATCATCTAAGGTTAAATAAACGGGCAGGGTGCCTGCTACCTGCTCAACACGCCAGGTTGCAGTGATTGTTTGACCCAACCAAGGGGAGAAATCAACTGAAGCTAATTCCCAGTTGGATTTGTCTTCGTAAAACTCGGCTGCAGTCGTTTGGTTAGACCCATCATCAACTATTAGCTGCAGCCCGGATTGAGAGGCGACATTGCCTCCCGACATTTTGTACATAAAAGATAAATATGGACTTTGGATCGTATTGGTCACTGTAACTACTTGGGAAAGCGATGAATACTCGTCTCTAAAACTAAAATCACTATAAAATAGCCCGTTACTCGGACCATAGGGTCGGGACACCAGAGAATGTATCGTACCATCGTCTGCAACTACAGCACTCTTAAGACTATACTCGTCTGAGTAACTCCACGATGGTTCATACCATTTTCCTTCTGGAGATATTACACAGAAATATATTTGATTCCCTGCCCATAAAAATAAATAGGAATGATTATACGCCCCGTTCAAAAACAAGATAGCAGATTCATATTGACCAGTTGATGAAGTGACCTTTGTTATAGGAGACCACTGCCCGTTGCTGGAGCGGAAAGAATGGTATAAACCCCACCCTATTCCGTTTTGCCCATGTGGGGTTACAGACCACACAACTTGCAATACGCCAGATTCAGTCAGAATTGCTTTAGTGTGGTAATGTTGAGTGTTTTGGTCCGTAACTGTATAAATAGATGACCAATTTCCAGTCACTGACCGTTTCGTGTGGTATATGGCGAGATTATGACCCCAGGAAAGGAAATGTACTTCACCATTTTTGGCAACAATCATTGTCCCAAGATTCGTGCCTGTGCCTATTGGAATGCTTTTTGCTTGTGTCCAGGAACCTGCAAGGCTCTTTTGCCAGTAATAGGCCTCTGACCAATATGGACCAGGCCCCACGGTAACGTGAAGCCTCCCACTTTCGTCAGAATCAGCAGATAGGTTTGCACGCACTAAACCGGTAGCGATCGTTTCGTAAGACAACCAACTACTATTCAGATCACGAGATATATAATAAAGATGATTTAACAGCGTTTCAGGAATCCGTTTTATGAATACCAGAGACACTTTGTTTTCATGATAGATCAGCTTCGAAGCTAGAAGCATGTCCCCAGGTGCCATCTCTGTTAAAGCAGTGGGATTAGTCCAGTCTCCGCCATTAGGTCGCCAAGTGTAAAGTATCTCTCCGCCTTCGCGCCAGACTACGTGGACACCCCCGTTTTGGTCAATTTGAAGTTGTTCAGAGGCAGTGTCATCGTCAGTATTAGCTGAGATTCGTGTAGGAGTGGACCAAGAATTTTCGTTTAACTGTTCTATATGGTAAATATCACCAGTATCATTGTTCCGCCAAACAACATGAGCCAACTGCATCGGAGAAAACATAATAGCTGGAGAATCTATATATGGCGAATCCTCGCCAGAAGCGTCGTAGAGGATTGTCTCATTAGATGTGTAACTCGGCCCCGAGATTTGATTATAACCCATTCTTGCACCATAGGAACCGGTATGGTTGTCAATCGTCAGAGAGGGGTTAGTAAATGTTCCATCAAGCTTCCAAACAGAAGCAAGATCCGGTCCATTGGATTCAAAGCCGCTATCTTGAAGTACGTTATCTACAGGTGGTAATAGGATATCAATATTGTTTTCGGGTGGCGATGCAGGATATGTTGCTGACGGGAGAGCACCATATCCTGCTTTTGACCACTGGACCTCGTAATTGGCGGCAGTGGGTGCAATGTATGTAGCGTATTGCCCATCCGCTAGTGAGCTTTCCCCAAAAAATGCACTGGGGGTTGTAGAAATGGTTGCCCTTTGTACGGGATTTCCTACATTGTCTGTTATTTTGCCGGCTATTCCCCACGTAAATAAGGTCATATGCCCTGGTGCAAGCTGCCAGTGGCTATAGTTAAAAGCCGAATCTCTAGCGCGAACCCTAAAAACATATGTATTACCAGGTTGCCCTATGAAATTTGCTTGCGTAAGCGTGGTGCCGGTTTGCCAGGGGGTCCAGGTGGTCGTGTTTTCCAAACGATATTGCACATCAAAGGTTGCTAATCCTGAGTTACCAGAATCAACGCCTGTCCAAGTAATTTGTGGTGTGCCTGGTTGGAAAGCTGGTAATGAATCTATGGATGCGACAGGCGGCATGATGTCACTGGTTTGCCAGGAGGCATCCCAATCTACACTGCTGCTGCTGAGACGTGTTGTACCTACATTGGGTCCCCGGGCGTCAGGGTACGCCGTGGTCCAATACCAGTTACCTTGATAATAAACAAACGAGATAAGTGTATATACAACACGGCTGCCGTCGGGCGACCAGCTGGAGGCCCAGGCATCGGTTTGGCCGCTTGGATTGTAGATTATGGTCTGGCTGGTGCCGTCGGCGTTCATGCGCCACAGATCTTGCCACCCATCGCCATCGCTGTCGGCATCATAGGCAATCTGGCTACCGTCGGGCGACCATTGGGGGCGTAGGCTGTATGGTTGGTTGGAAATTTGCGTTTGGCCACTGCCGTCAGCGTTCATAACGTAAATACGGTAACCACCGGTACGGCGTGAGACAAAAGCAATTTTGCTGCCGTCTGGTGACCAGGTGGGCATTCCGTCAAAGCCGGGGTCGGTGGTAAGACGAACCTGATTGCTGCCATCGGCGTTCATGACGTAGATGTCGGCTTCGCCGTTGCGGTAGGCTTCGAAGACAATTTTACCGCCATTTGGCGACCAGGAAGGGTTGCCATCGCTGGTATTGTTGTTGGTCAAGGCCGTTTTGCCAGTACCATCCACATTCATCGTATATATTTCATAATCGCCACCGTTGTTAACCGCATAGACAACTTTTGTATTGCCGCGATTGAGATGGGGATGAATTTCCGCGCTACCAGTAGTAGCAACGGCCGTTTGCCCGGTTCCGTCATCATTACCCACGTAAATATCCCAATTGCCATTACGCAATGACTGAAAAGCGACCTTGCTCCAGGGAAGCAGAGCCTCTGGCGCAGTGACGGCCAAGGCTGATTCCGGGGACGGCTCAGCCTGGGAATTCGGCTGGCGAGGAATTTCTTCCAGGTTAAAGCGTGGCCGGGTAGCTTCCTGGCTGGTGGGGGCGGCGTGAACTGTGAAAGTGAGAACGGCCGTTACCCCCAAAATTAGCAGTAAAAATCGAATAATATTGACAAAATAGCGAGACATTTACCCCTCCGAGATGATAAAAAAGTTATTGCAAGCGCAACCGTACAAGGTCGCTACTGCTTATTAAATGCAACTCGCAGCAAAATTCTGACAAAATTGGTGATTTTGGTTGGTAGAAAAGGGGTTGAAGGTTATTTATTAGTAAGGATAAGGTAAACGCGACGGCCGTTTTCCACAAAGCCCAATTTCTCAGCCACGCGCAAACTGGCCTGATTGTTCTCGCCGCAGCTCCACACGGGGATACGGCCGTTTTGCTGTAGCCATTGTGCGACCAGTGCCGCTGTGGCCGCCGCCAGGCCGCGCCCTCGCCACTGTGGCAAGGTGAAAACGCCGATATCGCCATACCCTTCCGTGAGGGCATAATTCTGGGCGAGGGCAACCAGTTGGCCGTTAATAACCGCTCCGGCAGCGACCGTATGGCGCAGGAGGTGTTCGGGGTTGGAGCCGCGTAGGTCAGAGGGCGCAGCTTGTAGCAAGGGCAAATCCGCCGGGGTGAGCAGGCGCACATGGGAATGAGACAGTAAATGAAGCGGCACAGGCTGAGTGAGCGTGTGATAGACGTCACCTTGCTGGCGCACCGGGCATCGCATTCGTGTAGCCAATAGAGGTGCCAATTTAGCAGCCAGTTCAGTGGCGACGTTGACGCAAAACCAGTTGGGAATATAGGCCATCAGGTCGGCAATTTGTTGCGGATTGTGGCCAAAGACGGCAGGCTCACCAGGGCAGCCGGGGTCTTCGACAACGGCCGTTTCAAAACCTTCACTTGTTAATCCCACAGCATAAGCCCGCGCCGTGCCCCACAGCAAATGCGCCCGCGCAATCACCGCTTGCGGTTCGTCAGGCAGCAATCCGGCCAACAACTGGCATTCCGCTCTGGATAACTTTTTACTTTTCACTTCCAGCTTCCTGGGATGGCAAAGCGCACTGTGCCGTGCTGCCGGGCATCCGGTAGCGGTTCCGGGCTACCCAGCGATATGCCCAATCTTGAAGTTGACGAACGCCCGGCCAAAAGTAGCTATAGGTAAACGGCCGTAGCCACCAGCAGTATCGCAACGATCGATTGATCGCTTCTGCTCCGCCAGAAAGACGGCCGTTTGCTTCCACAAACCAGACCTGCGTCATGCCGTCTTCATCGGTCAGCTCTAGTGCCGCCATTTCTTCGGGGATGGTTTGCCAGGGTTTGACGGTGATGCGGCCGTTGGTCCACGACTTCACGAGTCGCGCTGATTTTTCTCAGAAGCCGCAGTCACCGTCGTAAATTAGAGTCGGCAAGGAAAGTGGGTTTGAATGCATTTATGCGTACCCTTGTGCTTCGTGTACGGTGGGGGCTGCCGGACTGTAGGCAAACCAGGTTGGCAGGGCATCGGCCAGGCATGGAAGGCCGTCTACCGCCACCAGATTGGCCCGTAGCGCCTGGTCAAAGGTGAGCCGTCCCAGCCAAATTTGGAAAAATGTAGCGAGATCGGCTGTGACCAAAACATCAAGATCAAAGCCGGGATCGGTCAGGCAGACGGAAACATCGTCTTTATTGAGAAGCAGCCAGAAGGTCTCGTATTTTGCCCCCTGAAAATCAAAGCGAACCACCACCCGCTGACTCGGAAGTTGCTCCAGACAAACCCGGCTGCGCATCCACCACATCAGCAAAACCGGGTCCAGTTCATCCTCTTCCGGCGCTTCGAATGCCCAACGTGCGCCCCATATCAGTAGTGAATTAATAACCGATTGCAGCTCTTGTCCGGCTCTGGTTAGATGATAGGCGGTGCGTTTACGGCCGTTTGCCAACGTCACTTTCTCTACCAGCTCCATTCTTTCCAGACGACGAAGCCGTTCCGCTAACAACCCGCGTGAAATGCCCGGAAGGCCCCGTTCTAGCTCATTAAAATGGCAGGTCCCCGTTAATAAATCGCGCACGATTAATAAGGTCCATCGGTCACCCAAAATTTCTACGGCTTTGGCAACAGGGCAGTACTGTCCATATTTATACATCTTGTTGCTCCTGAAAAATAGTTGAGCCTGTAGAGTACATTCTAAAGCAAAGAATGCACCAGTTCAATTTTTGAACTATTCGGGCTCGTTCCTTGCCAGAAGTGTCTGGCGCGGAGGTTGAATGGCACGTTGCCAATGCAGAGGCACTGTCTCTTAACGATGGCAGCGCCGACGTGATTTTGTGTGCCCAGACGCTGCAATTTTTGTCAAAAAAACGGCCGTGTCTGGCGGAAATGAGGCGCGTGGTAGCCATTGGCGGGCGCGGGCGCATAGCATTAAGCCTTTGGGCGCCGATCGCAGAGAATCCGTACTTCAACACGCTGGTGAACGCGGTAGCCCGGCACATTGGACCAGAAACGGCCGTTGGCCTGCAATCTGCTTTTGCGCTTTCCGACACAAATGAAATTTACAGTCTGCTGCACGAAGCTGGTTTGGGGCAGATAGAAATGGAGGTAACGCAGCTTAAGCTACCTCTGCCAGAGCTAATAGGATTTGTGCCGCGCCACATCCAGGCCACGCCTATGGCTACCGGGTTCAACCAGGCTCCAGCCACCGCCCGGCAAGCGGTCATCCAGGTGGTAACAGAGACATTAAGCGAATTTGGGGAAAACGGCCGTGTCCAAATTCCCTTCCGCTCCCACATGATCCTGTGTAAAAATTAAATCGATAGAAACGAAAAGTTAAGAAGGCGGCATAGCGTACAAAAGATTAATCTTTTGTGTCCTCCGCGCGCTTAACGGTTAAAAAACTTTGCACGACCGTATGAAATGCAGACGGCCGTTCCAGGTGCGTTGTGTGGCCTGCCTGGGGAATGATGCGCAGACGGCCGTTCTTAAGCAGCTTTACCATCTTTTGGTTGATGGTCACAAACTTGGTATCCAATTCTCCCACGATCAGCAGGGTGGGCATGCTAAGGGTAGGTAGCTGCGCCCACAGTGGCGGCTGTGCCCCCGTTCCCATGCCGCGCAGCGAATTGGCCAGCCCAACAGGACTATTTTGCAGCCGCTGCTGGCGCAGTTGCAGGCGCGTTTGCTGGCTAAGCTGCTGCTGACTGTTCCACAGCGGCAGCGCCTGCCAGCGGTCTACAAACGCCTCAATGCCGTTGGCTTCAATCCAGCTTGCCAGCGCCTCATCGCTCTGGCGGCGCATGGCCTGTTCTGCCTCATCGGCCAGGCCCGGGGAGCTGCTTTCCAGAATGAGGTGGCTGAACCGCTCGGGGTGGTGGCAGGCCAGGTAAAGGGCCAGGCGCCCACCCATTGAGTAGCCCAGCACGGCCGTTTGCTCAATTTTCAAGGTATCCAACAAGGCAATGAGGTCGTTAGCGACCTGGGGCATGGTGTAGCGATTGGCATCGGCCGGGGAGGCGGAACGGCCGTGGCCCAAAATATCCACCGCAATAATCAAAAACCGCTCGCTTAGCATCTGAATTTGCTCGGCCCAATTACTGCTGCTGCCGGTGAAGCCGTGCAGCAGCAGCAGCGGTACGGCCGTGGGCGGGCCATGCCGC
>JBHIWP010000068.1:0-19499 GCA_041987425.1 Promineifilaceae bacterium (SeqCode)
GTTCATCTAAAACCGGGCGAAGACCCGAAGCCGCAGCAAACCCTGCGGACAGATACGCAGCGGATTCCTCCGGACGTTCTCGGCTTTTTCCCTCGTTCGGTTTTGTGGCGTTTTCAACGGCCGTTCAGGAACAACAGCGGCATGCGGTTGGTCAACGCGGCAAAGTTCCGTGCTGCTCGCCTGCGTGATGGCGCAACTTATCGCCAACCTCATGCGCACTTTCACTTCTTGCTAGACTCACTCGACTGGCGCAAGCCATTTGGCCCTGGCGGGCTCATCCAATACCAGCCATTCGTCCCCAAAGAAGTGGCTGAGGAAGCCTTTACCCAAATTTTGCAGCTTTGCCAGCGCCGCGGGCTGCCCAACTATCTCACCGTGATGAAACGTCACCGCTCCGATCCGTTTTTGCTCACCCACGGGCTAGATGGCTTCTCGCTGGCGATGGACTTCCGCATTACGCAGCACAACCGGGCTCGTATTGTTCGGCTTGCTCAAGAAATGGATGAGATTGTTCTGCTGGCAAACGGCCGTTTCTATCTGGCCAAAGACAGCACCCTGCGTCCTGCGGTGGCTCATGCGTACCTGGGCGAGGAAACCGTCAACAAATTCCTGTCGCTCAAGCAGCAAGTTGATCCTGAATACCGCTTACAAACGAATCTATGGCGGCGCTTATTTTCGCAATGATTTAGGAGACATTTTATGTCGCGCACTACCATTTCTCTTGTGGCTCTACTAACTCTCTTCCTGCTCTTATTCTGGCTGGCGCCCAACGTTCGGGCCGATGCCACACAGCCCGTTACCGCAAACAGCTCCGCAGCTTTTCAAGAGGAACCAGTATCTGAGGAAGAAGAGGCTACTTCTCCTGGCGACTCCTTTTTTGATGGCGTGGGCGCTATTTTTGCCACGCTTGGCGTCTACGTTGTAACTATGTTTACAATGGCCATCGGCACAGAAATCATTGTTGATATTTTTAAGGGCATTTTGGGGAAGCCGCTGGGCCTTAAAAGCCAGCCCAACTCGCGCAAGACGCTGGCCGAGTACCAGGCATTTTTGCCGGGCCAGCTGGAAGATTTAGGCGTCTCGGCCGAAGCGAAGCTCAAGATAGAAAAGCAAATTGACCAGCTAAACAAGCTGCTGGCCCCCGCCTTCACGGCCGAAACGGTGGTAAACCACATCCGCCAAAAAGAATTTACGGCCGCATTAACCGCGCTTGGCCTGGAGAATATTGGTGATGACACCATTAACCAGGTAAAGAACATTACACGGCAAGAGCTGCAAAAGGTTATCGAGCAAATTGATACGTCTACATCCCTGGGCAAAGCGGTGCAGGTGGCGCTGGAGCGGGGTGATGTGCAAGAGAAGGCAGATAAAGCCATAGACAGATTGGCAAGAAAGGCAACGGCCGTTACGCCTGATCAAATTTACCAGGCCACGGCCACATTGGTCACCGGCGAAATTGCCGAGGGCATCACTGCATGGTCTCGCGCGTACCTCATTAGCCTGCAAGAGGAAAGCTATGAGGCCGCCAAAACAGCCTACGAAAATCAGCTGCGGCCGCAAATCATCTCCTTTGGCCTGCCGCCAAACGTACAGCAGCAAATAACAGAGCAGTTTGAACGCTATTTACAAAATCTCAGCACCTATCATGCCACGGATGTCTATTTGGAGTCCGTCAATCGTTTGCTCTATGAATTGGAGGTGCAGCGAGATGAAGTGCAAAGCTGGCTCGGTCAGATGTGGCAGCGGCTGGTGAATGGCGTCAAGCGCCTGCTCATTCGCACGCCAGGGATGCAGCACCCCAAGTTGGCTCCCAAAACCTACAACCCTTGCATACCGAACAGCACGGAAGCTGCGGCCAAACTGCTGGACCTGGAGCGCAAAGAAAAAGAGTTGGAAAACAAGCGCATCCGTCGCACCCGGTTTATCGCCGTGCTGTTTGGCATCTCTATCGCCTATTTGTTGCAGATTGACTCTGCTGACTTACTGCAAGGGCTGTTTCCAGAAGGGTCTAACTTTTTAACGCTCACTCTGCTGCCAGACTCATTTGTAGGGTGGGTGCAGTCGTCTTTTGGCTTTGAGCAGGTGTTTAACGTGACGGCTGGCGTCATTTTGACGGGATTGGCGGCCAGCGCCGGTTCTGGCTTTTGGCACGATCAGCTTTCGCGCCTGCAATCGGTGAAGAAAGGTGTAGACCAGGCTCAGGCAGCGCTGCAGCCCATCATCATCCAGGCACGCGATGCCGTGAATATTGAACAGTAGGGCAGTGTCAGTAGGACAGTAGGGCAGTGAACAGTAAGTCAGGAAAAGAAAAGCACGCTACTGATTACTGATTACTGAATACTGAGCACTGATTACCGATTACTGCTCCATGACATTATAACGACTAAAGAAATCGTGCTCGCCAGTGAGGGTAGAAAGGCGCATGTGTAGGGGACGGCCGTCTGCCGATTCGTAAGCCAACGACACCTGATTGCCAATAATCTCGCGCACCATCACCCAATATGGGAGCGTCATCTCTTCTTTGGGGCGCATATTGCCGTCTTTAGTTTCCTGGCGACCTGCCAGAAGTTCCTCCAGCCGCACTAAATATTTATCGGCCGCAGGAATCGTATCCAGAACGACAGCGCGGAAAACAGCACGGATAAAATCCCCATCGGGCAGCTTCCAGACAAATTGCACGGGAAACCCTTCTCCAGGCTTGTGGTTGGCTTCAGGCATATTAAGAGGAGATTGCTAGAGTGATCGGCCTGAACGCTCATTGTTTTTCAGCAAGAGCGTTTGCCGATTACAAAAAAAGCCGTCTCCACAATAACATGGGAGACGGCCGTTTCTACGTTACTAAAAAACTTAGCGAATTGCTTCTTCTGTGTTTTTATCAAACACATGCATGTTGCTCATATCCATAACCAGATCAATTTTGTTGCCGAATGCCACGCTTTTGCGGGTGTCTACTGTTGCAACCAGGCTGTTACGGCCGGAATTTACAAACAGGTGCTGCTCATGGCCTAGCAGTTCTACCACCTCTACGGTGCCTTCTATGGGGGCAGCCGTAATGTTCGGCGGCGCAAATTCTGGGGCATGCACATGCTCAGGCCGCATACCAAAGATAACCTCTTTGCCTACGTAGCTGTTATAAGGCCCTTTGCGCTCATCCGGCACGCGGACGCGGAAGTCACCGGTATCAATGAACAAATTCCCCTCTTCCCCAACCAGCGTGCTGTCGAAGAAGTTCATGCTGGGGCTGCCAATGAAACCAGCCACAAAGACATTTGCCGGGGTGTTGTATAAGTTACGCGGGGAGTCGATCTGCATCAATTTACCGTCGCTCAGCACGGCAATACGGTCCCCCATGGTCATCGCTTCTACCTGATCGTGGGTCACGTAAATGAAGGTGGTGCCCAGGCGCTTGTGCAGCTTGCTAATCTCAGCGCGCGCCGTAACCCGCAGCTTGGCATCCAGGTTCGAGAGTGGCTCATCCATAAGAAACACAGATGGCTCGCGCACAATCGCACGTCCAACCGCCACACGCTGCCGCTGACCACCGGACAATGCTTTAGGCTTGCGATCCAGCAATTGAGCCAGGCCCAAAATTTCGGCGGCTTCCTTCACGCGACGGTCGATCTCTGCTTTAGGCGTCTTGCGCAGCTTCAAACCAAAGGCCATGTTGTCGTAAACCGACATGTGCGGGTACAAAGCGTAGCTTTGGAACACCATGGCAATATCGCGATCTTTGGGCGGCACGTCGTTTACAACGCGGTCACCGATGAGAATTTCGCCTTCACTGATTTCCTCTAATCCGGCCAACATACGCAGGTTGGTCGATTTACCGCAGCCTGACGGACCAACGAAAACAACAAACTCTTTGTCTGCAATTTCCATATTCAAATCGGTTACGACAGTCACATCGCCATACCGCTTATATACGTGCCGATAACTTACACTTGCCATTTGTATCTCCTTATGTGTGTGTTATGGATACGGTAATATAACGGCCGTTCCCATCCTGGTCAAAAAAAATCGCAAAAATGTCTAAATGCGTGGTGTTGATTCAGTTCTCTTCCTTTGCCAATGCCAGAATATCGGCCAGATCGCCGTCTAGTGCAGCCATCTCCAGAATGCTGGGCGGCAGGTCGGCAGGCAGATAGTTGGCATAGCCATTGATCCAGTTCGCCACCGTCTGGTGGTTTACCAGCAGCAAGCGACCAATCAGGCGCAAGCTCAAGCCCTCAAGATGCAGCACCAGGGCCTGCTGGCGAACCTCTTCGTCATAGCCCTGGTCTTTTGGCGCGGGCGTATAGCGGCAGCCGCACTGCTTGCAGCGAAATCGCTGGCTGCCAGCGGGCGTATGCCCGTCTTTAATCTGGCGCGTCATGGCGGAGCATTTAGGGCAATTCACGTTATTACCTCGTAGGCGCTTTGCTAAACAATGGTCAGGATGATAGCTAGAACCAGCAGCAGGAAGGTGATCAGCAAGGCAATCCAGTTAGCCCGCAAAGCGGTGCCTAGCCCCAGCGGCGGCGGTGCAGGCAACCGGGTGCCCGGCCGGGGCTGCAGGCCAAAAAAGACCTGCCGAAACGCCTCCACGGTAGACGGCCGTTCATCCGGGTGCATTTCCATCGCCCACTGAATCGCGTCTGAGACGTGGGGCGATATCTCCGGGTTCAAGCGGCGCGGCGACGGCAGCGCCGCGGGGTTCAAAAAGCGGGCCTTGGCGTCTGGCGGTGGAAAATCGGTCAGCAAATGGTAAAACGTGGCGCCCAGAGCATAAATGTCAGAGCGGACGTCTGTGTGGCCGCCATCCCCACCATATTGTTCTAACGGCGTGTAAAGTGCCGTTCCGCGCCCCTGCACCACGGTAATGGTCCGCTCATCATCAGTCGCCATGAGCTTGACCAGGCCAAAGTCTACGAGCTTAATTCGGTTGTCCAGCGTCAGTTTAATGTTGGCAGGTTTAATATCTCGGTGTAAAACAGGGGGGTCCTGGCGATGAAGGTAGGCCAAACCATCCATAATTTGCCCGGCCCAGGCCAGAATAGCTTCTTCTGCAAGGGGTCCCTGATTTTCTTGCAGCAGCTGACGCAAGTTTTTACCCGTTACAAAATCCATAACCAGGTAGTCACGGCCGTTTTCGCTAAAAAAGTCCGACACTTTGGGCAAGCTAGGATGATCAAGTTGGGCTAAAATACTGGCTTCTTGCAAAAACTGGCTTTGGGCTTGCTTGCGATATGTCTCGTTGGCGTTGGGATCTGGCTGCACCTCCTTGATAGCGCACAGCCGCCCTGGCAGGCGCAGATCCTCAGCACGATAGACGCTGCCCATGCCGCCCTGACCCACAATGTTGGTCAGCTTGTAACGTTCACGTAAAATAACACCACTTTCAAGCGTAACAAACATAGGTTTATAGTATACTGGACCTGTTCTGCCAAACAACTATTACGTAAGCCGTAAGAACGGTTTTAAAAAACTAAGGCGCATCACGGTTTACGTTCAAGAGAGCAAAATCTCCTTTAGGTTGCCATTATTTTGAGGGCTTTTTTGTTCTCCACCAAGGGATAATCACCATGAATGAAAAACCGGTATTAGTTGCCCGCGAAGGACAATTAACTGGCCAGCGCTGGACCATTGACAGCGATGAATTTTTGATTGGCCGGGGATCCGACTGCCATATTGTCTTGCCTGAACGACAGGTTTCTCGGCACCACGTGCGCATTACCCAGGAAAACGGCCGTTACACCCTGCACGATCTGGGCAGCCGAAACGGCACGCACCTGAATGGCAATCAGATTGAAGGGCAAACGGTTCTACAAGATGGTGATGAAATCTCTATCGCGCTCTGCGTCAAGCTTGTGTTCGTGGGCACAGACGCCACCATCCCCCTGACTTTTGAACCCCCTACACAAGAGGGCAACCTGCAAATTGACGAAGCCCAGCGCACCGTAGCCATAAACGGCAAAGAGCTAGACCCCCCGCTTTCGCTGGCCCAATTCCGCCTGCTGGAGCTGCTGTATAACGCCGAGGGTGCTGTATGCAGTCGCGATGAGATCGTAGAGGTTGTCTGGCCAGGCACCGATGGCCTTGGCGTTTCTGAGCAGGCCATTGACGCCCTGGTGCGCCGCCTGCGCGACCGCCTGGCGGAGCTGGATGAATACAACTACATTGTTACCGTGCGCGGCCACGGCTTCCGCATAGACAACGAGCCCCATTAATAAAAAGAGGCGCTGTCGACGACAGCGCCTCTTTTTATTAACCTTTAAACTTTCTTACTTGCTTGTTTATTCCTCAGACCGTAACGAAATCTGAATCTCGTCATCATCCAGCCGCGTTACCGTCACGTGCACCTTATCGTCTTCTGAAAAATTCTCTTCAAACCAGTGGTGTACGGTCGGGCTCAAAACAATGCGCGCCATATCGTTGGGCAACATGCGCCAGACGGCGCTGTCCTTGTCATACACACCATCATAATAAATGGTCACCGGCCGGGTTTCGGTGCGAGAATTAATGGCGAAGAAAGGCCAATGTGCCGAAGTCAAATTAATAAAGCCTCGGCGGAGGTGCAGCGGCTTTACTTTTGAGGTATGGGTAAAGCCATCTTCCGGCTTGAGAACAGTTTCTAGCGAGACGTTTACTTCCTCTGTGTCTTTGCCACCCATCATTGGCTTGACGGTCCGCGCTTTCGGCTTGGCTTTGCGCTTGCTGGTCGCGCGCCGTCCCGTAAGAAAATGGATCAGCGGCAGCAGCTCATCAATTTGGTCTCGCAGCACATCAGTTACAGCCAAACCCATGGCAGCAGCTTGCTCCGCAGGATAGCGTCGGCTCAGGTAAAATGGCGTTACCCATTTGTCCTCACTGTTCAGATAGCTGGCCTTGCTGATTACCTCTGCCGAGGTCTCCGGCGTCAGTGCGGTGATGCTATCTTTGAACAAATCCTGGTAATGGGTTTCCTCGCCACTCTCCTCATCGACCTGCACCTGCTGCAGGCGAAATGACCATTCGGCACCCAGTTCGGTGATAAGACGGTGCGCCATTACGGGCTGCGCTTCGGCATTTTTGAGCGCCTTGGCCAGCGCCTTGGTATCCGTAATGGCAAGCTGTATCTCCAGGCTTAACGGCCGTGCAAAAAAGGCAATATACAAATCCTCTTCCGGGGCCTCGGTGGCGGAAATATATACAGAGCGGTTGGCCCGGCTTAGCCCCGCAAAGGGTAAATCGCCCTTAGCCTGGCGCGACAAATTATTGTGCAATAAGTGTACAAACTGCTCTAGCTGGTCCAGCGCATAGTTAATGGCGGTTTCCTCACCCGCCCAACCAAACGCAGTAAACACAGGCATTGCTAAGCCCGTAAACGCTGTTTTTGATGACATTGGTAATTCCTCACTCAGTCAGAAAATGATGTGGCCGCAACACGAACAACTACCTGACGATGGTTTGTTATGGGGATGCGTAATCTAAGAGGACTGTTTATTCCTGCTCCCACTTATTTATAGCCTAGGTTTAATTCTTGTCAAATTTAAAGTACAGCGTGATGCGTGAACTTTTTTGTCAGGCGGCGGGCGTTTCGCATCACGTACCGCTACTTAATCCGATACCCTTGATGATCATTATTGAACAGCCAGGCCACCACAGAGCCAATCTCAATGGTTTCCGGCAGGTAAGTTTTCATGGTGACGGACGACGTGCCGCGCGTGTGCAGCATGTGCTGGGTGCGGCGCATCCGTTCAAACCGCTCTTGCCACGTTTTGCAGTTAGACGGCCGTAAATCCACCCATCCCTTTTGCGCCCAGGCATCCGTACTTTCATCCGACAGGTCCACTTCATGATAAATACTTTCTGGAATGTTGATGCGGGGACCACGAATGAGCTGACGGCCGTCTGGCGTCAAAATGGGCACGCCAATAGATGTAATTTGCGTACGCAGCAGCTCGTTTTCCATGATAAAGCTGTACAGCGTCTCAGAAAGCTCCGTAGCGGTTGTGTCCAACACGTTGCGCAACGTGTGGTAGTTCAACCGCAGCAAATGGGCTTCGTAGAGCAATTTAGAAAGCTCTGGCGGCCCCAGCTGCCCCAGGGCCACGCTGTGGCTTTTTGTCTCTTCCTCAATGCGGGCCAGCTTGTCTAAGGCCGTTTGCCGCAGCACCCCGGCGCGATAGCTGGGATTGATGATGCTGCTGTCTATCCCGGCAATCACATCATAGCCGGTATTGCTGCCTTTAATTTCCAGAAGCGCCTGCTGAGCGATCTCTTCTGGCGTCACAAACTCCATCTGGTTAATGTGGGTAATGGCTTCAAACTCGCCCCGAGCAAAGAAGCCATTTTCGCCGGTATCCACCCCGGCCATGTGCAGCTTGCCCATGCGATTGTACTGATTTTCATCGCCGCGCAGAGTAAGACGGCCGTTCAAATCCTGCATCTGGCTCTCATAGCGAAACTGCGGCATGCCGCGCACCTTGATTGCCTTGTAGGCCACACGCCGGTAGCCAATCATCGCCCCCGGCTTCAGCTCCTTCACCAGCGGGCCGTTTGGCGTGCGGGCCATCAGGAACATCAGGCCGGTGTGGGCAAAGGCAACGGCCGTTTTGCTCATTAATTTGGCGCTGGGGCGATCTTCGCTGTGGGTGTAGGGAATATTTAGCCCCATACCGCCCGTGCCGGTGGTGCCAATCTTCAGGTAGAGTCGGGTGCGCACCTCGCACATGGCCTTGTGGATCATTTGCACGTGGCGAATAAGCTGCGGCAGCGATTGAGAAATAAGCAGGGTGCTGACGTTTTGCTCCAGCGATTTGCCCAGTGCGTCCAATGCCTCAATGTCTTGATGGTCTACAATCTGGCGCAGCTGCTGCAAAATGTCGTAGGTTTGCTGGCTCAGGCTTTCTATATCCTGGTAGCTGATGGCCGTAGCCGTATTGATGCTGTCGATGATGACGTCAGGCCTGTGTTGCTGAATGAGCTGCACCAGGGCGGAACGGCCGTAAGCCTCCTCCAGCTTGCCAAACAGATCGTCATACAGCATGTCACGCCGGTGGCTGCTCTGCAATAAGCGACGGCGACGCTCCAGGCTAAACTCATCGCGCACAAACACGTCGCCCCAGGCGCCAACAAATTCAATGTGGGGGAACTCCTTGCGCGCGTCATACAGAAATTCACGCACTTCGCCCCGAAAGAGGCTGGCCACAACGATTTTCTTCGGCTCCAGGGCGCGCGCCACTGTGCGCACAATCTGGGAGCCAACCAGGCCAGAACCTCCTAAAACCAAAAAGCAGCGGTCAGACATAAATCCTCCAAACAGAAATAGTGGGAATATGGATAGCCGTAAGTATACCGCAACGGTGCACTTGACTGAAAATTACACTCCTGCAGCCCAAGGCGATTCAGAAGCTCACCCAGGCGCAAAACAGGACGCGGATTGATGCAGATAAATGCTGATTTATTCCAGCTCAACCGCCAGGGCGACAGCTTCACCGCCGCCGAGGCAGAGGGAGGCGATGCCCCGCTTAAGATCGCGCTGCTGCAAAGCGTGCACAAGCGTCACCAAAAGGCGCCCACCGCTGGCGCCAATGGGATGCCCCAGAGCAATAGCCCCACCGTTAACGTTCACCTTGTCCCAGTCCCAATCATACCCTTTTTGGGTGAGCTCCACGCCGTTGGCCAGCACCTGGGCGGCAAACGCCTCATTCACCTCAAATAGATCAACGTCCTGCATTTGCCA
This sequence comes from Promineifilaceae bacterium (SeqCode), assembly GCA_041987425.1. Taxonomy (GTDB): domain Bacteria; phylum Chloroflexota; class Anaerolineae; order Promineifilales; family Promineifilaceae; genus Leptofilum. The sequence continues at coordinate 9,704 of JBHIWP010000068.1, forward strand.
GCCGATTTTGTCCAGCAGGCGAGGAATAGCGCGGGCAGGGGCAGCAAAGAGCCACTGCGGCTCCACTGCGTAGTGGGTGTAGCCCACTATGCGAGCCATCGGCTGGATGCCCTGGCGTTCGGCTTCGGCGCGATGGGTGAGCACCAGAGCAGCAGCACCGTCGTTGAGGCCAGGGGCGTTGCCAGCGGTCACCTGGCCGTCTTTCTCGAAAGCCGGGGGCAGCTTGGCCAGTCCTTCCAGGCTGGTCTGCATCTCGTAGCTGCCGTTGCTGAAGCTGGCGCGGATGGGCTCGTCTTTATCCACAATGGTGCTGCCTTTGCGGCTTTTGATTTCTACTGGAACAATTTCCTGTTGGAAACGGCCGTTTGCCGTGGCCTCCGCTGCTTTTTCGTGGCTGCGGTAGGCAAATTCATCCATTTCCTCGCGGCTGACTTCGTACTGTCTGGCAATAAATTCGGCCGCGTTGCCCATGGGCCACTCCTGGAAGGAGCACCACAATCCGTCGGCCAGCAGCGAATCTTGCATCTCCACATGGCCATAGCGCAGCCCTTGCCGCGCCTTGGGCAGCAGGTAGGGGGCGTTGGACATGCTCTCCATGCCGCCCGCCACGTACACATCGCCCTCTCCGGCAATAATGCCATTGGCCGCCAGCATGACGGCCTTGAGGCCCGAGCCGCACACCTTGTTGACGCTGGCTGCGCCCACTGTGTTGGGCAGCCCGCCACGCAGGGCCGCCTGCCGTGCCGGGGCCTGCCCCACGCCGGCCGATACAACGTTTCCCAGGATTACTTCGTACACCGAACTGGGATCAATGCCGGAACGGGCAACGGCCGTTTGCACCACCAATGCCCCTAAATCCGTCGCCGTCTGGCTGGCCAGGCTGCCCGACATTTTTCCGGTTGGCGTGCGGGCCGCTCCCAAAATTACAATATCTTTTTCGTTCTTGTTACTCATGATTAAATACGCTCCTCAGTGGGTGAGAATTTTTATTGTCGTTCAGTCATTGTATTGTATCTGATGCGAGTTGCAATTGAGAAACGGTCATTACAAGGATATTATTTTTCCCATGCTAATATTAACTATTGTTTTTGGTTTATTGGTGATTACGGCCGTGCGCTTCAGCATACCACCGCTGAAGGTACCGGCTGGCTTAGACAAGAATGCCCGGCTGGCGCGCCTGGATGAGTGGTTGAGCTCGCTGCACAGGCGCAAAAAATTTAGCGGCGTGGTGCTCTTGGCAGCTAATGGCAAAATAATCTTTGAGAAAGGGTACGGCTACGCTGACACAAGCGGAAAAGATAAGCTCACGGTCCACTCATCGTTTAACCTGGCCTCGGTGTCCAAGCAATTTACAGCAGCGGGCATTGTGCTCTTAAAATGCCAGGACAAGCTGTCCTATTCTGATGCCATCACCAAATTCATTCCAGAGTTGAAGAGCTACAGCGGCGTGTCTATTCAGCACCTTTTACACCATACCTCCGGCATTCCAGATTACCTGGGCGTCGCCAGCAAGCATTTAAACGCGTCTGAATTAGTCACTGTGCCCAAATTGATCGCGCTATATGCCCGCAACGACCTGCCACTCAGATTTACGCCAGGCGACAAGTTTGAATACAGCAATATGGGTTACGTGCTGTTGGCCGAGATTATTGAAAGAGCATCCGGGCAGGCGTTTTCGGAATTCATGGCAGAGAATTTCTTCCGCCCGCTGGAGATGAAACACACACAGGTCTTCAATTTGCTATCGGAAGAAGCGCCAAAAAACCGCGTGCACGGCTTCCGAAAGAAATATCGTTTCTTCGGCGGCAAGCAGCTTCACGACCTCAACCACTTTGATGGCGTGGCGGGGGACGGCAGCGTTTATGCCAGCGCTTATGATCTGCTTAAGTGGCACAGCGCCTTGCTTAAAGGAACAGTTATTCCCATTGAAGAAATGAAAGTTGCATATCAATCAGGTATCTTGAATAATGATAAAAAAATGGGATATGGCTTTGGCTGGTTCGTCAATGAAGATGGCTCAGTTGAGCATCCTGGGGGATGGCAGGGGTTTGCCACTTACTTTTTCCGCAACGAGCAAAAAGATCTTGTGATTGTTGTTTTAGATAATTCGGGAAACCTATTTCGAGTCACGCCCAACGGTGGGCGCTACAACTCAATTCCGATTAACCTCAAGCACTTCCTTGAGCAATTGTAAGGGTTTGCTTGAAGGAACCTAGCCCTACTGAGATACCCTCTATTATTTTGCAAACCAACTCATGTTCGATCCTGACCAGGCCGGTACCTGATGCCACTTGTATATTAGTAACGGCCGAAAGCTATTGCCACATTGATATGTAAGACTCCGACCGCTATAATCTTGCCATAGTTCTGCCTTACTCACTGAGAAATTGTAAAGCTAAAGAGCAAAAATCAGAGAACCAGTTCGCTTAGGAGCATATAATGGACATTATTCTTAGTGCCCTCGCCGAAGCAATTATGGCCGTTCTCATCGAAGATTTAGCCAGGCAGCCCCGGCTAGGATCTCTGCGAGACAGTTTAAGAGGCAAATCGCCAGAACAAATCTCATTACAACGAGCTTTAGCGCGAACTTATTTACGGTTTGCGCAAGAATATCCTGAACTCACAGCTTCACTATTCGACGAACACTTTCTCAACGTGGAAATTATTAAACAGGAGCTTGCCAAGCTACTCACGCCCAATCAAATACCGGATATTGATGTAATTACCAAACAATGGCAGGCGCAGTTCAAGAAAGCGCCTAAATTTGATTTAGCGCCTCCGATTGCCTTTTTTATAGACACACTTCAAATAGAAATAAAAGCATCACCTTTATTAAAGCCATTTGTTGACAGTCGCGCGATGGAGCAACTGTATGAACTTTCTCGTACCAATCAGCAACAAGTGCAGCTTCAAAGTGAGATTAAGGATTTATTGCAGGACATAAGAGATAGTGTAGTTTGGGCTGGACAACTGCAAAAGGGTGTTGTAGTTTTCCCTCACCAAAACTTGGATAACAAATCTGCTCCCGAATCACCGGGAAACCTGTTTGAGTCTGAGCGAGACTTTGTTCAATATTGGTTAAAACAAGCAAAACTAACGAAAGAATACAATAAATCCCAATTCCAACATCATTTTCGGGTTGCCACAATTCTTTATGGACAAACTGGCTTACCAAATAGCCTGGAAAATAAGGAATGTGCCGAACAACTTACAGAGCAGGTTGTTGCCCTGGCGCAGCTTTTGGTTAATCAGCGAGATGAACAAAGTCTCCTAATGTTAGAATGGGGCTACCAAGCATCGAAAGCGATACAACAATGGAAGGACGTCTTTGACATAACGTGGGAAACAGCGTTTGATTTCACGTTTTCAAAGCATGAGCAAAGCCTCACGTGGATAAAAAGACTTGAAAAACTCATACCCAAACTTGATCTCATTGGAAATCCTGAAAAAGCTGGGATGACTATTGAGGGCATAATCGTCTTCTTTGAAATTTGGGTTGATGTTCTAAAGGGTCAATGTATGCCTGATATTTACAGAACTCATACATTTATGAAAAATGTGGAAGATAGGTTAGGGAACGTTTCAGTTCTGCCACACTCTGAAAAGCAACCTTTTTATGATATGTTAGCAATTCACTATTCAAATATGGCAAACGATGAATCAAATCGCGGCTACGAGTTTCTTAAACAAAAGCAATTTGAACAAGCGCTACACCATTATGAAGCCAGTTTTAGGTACGTTCGAAGAGCCAAATTGAATTCATACTCAAACTCAAACAGTGCTCAGCTCAATAACCAAGAGGTGAGAGTACGAATAAATATGGCAGAAGTTTACGAAAAACGAGATCAGAACAACGATTTTGATGCAGTGCAAACTGAATTATCTATGGCTTACGACTCGCTGACTCCCATCGAGGCCAAACCCATTAACCCATCTAGAGAAGAGAGAGAAGAACTTGAGCAAATATCCAAAGAGCGTGATCGATTACGCACCTTAATTATGATAATTTGGGCAAGAGCAAATCACAATACCGGAAGACCAAAAGAAGACACATCAGTTCAAGAAAGATTCATGACAAACATAAAGTGGGATTACAAGGCGCGCGCGCCGTTTACCATAAAAAAGCTTAACTACGCATTGGAATTTGCCTCAAAATCTGAAAGTGAGGATCTTTTTCCTCAGATTCACTTTCTGCTCTCACATGCATACTTCGACCTTGAGAATAAAACAGAAGCTTTGCGCCATATTCGAATTGCAATTGATCTTTATACCCAAGAAAGAAACTTACACTTTGTTGAACTTGCCAGAAATCATGAAAAACGAATTAAGCGTTCTCAAAGTTTCTTTGGCTTCTAGAAGCAAACTTGCCAAATGCAATAAAATCCATCCGCAGCAAAGAGATGTGACGATTTAAAATTTGTGTTTCCGATTGAAAAGCAATGCTTGCCTCCTCTGAAAATGCAGTTACTTCTCACCTCGCACGCAAGTGAAGAATTAAATCTAACCAACATTCCCGTTGAAGTGAAAGAAACGCCACTGTATACTTTGCCGCGGAGGCAGCGGCTAACTTGAAGAAGCAGTGGCAGAAGATTTTCATCCTTGGCGGCTTGATTGGCCTTACGGCCGTCATTCTGGTTTTTGCCGTGCAAAGCGTGCGCAGCGATATTAATACCCCGGTTGATCTCAGCCAGCTCCCCTACGCCCAATCCAATTCGTGCGTTACCTGCCATCCCGGCCGCTACGAGACGTGGCACCAGACGTTCCATCGCACGATGACCCAGCAGGCAAATGAGCAGAGCATCGTGGGGGACTTTGACGACGCTTCGTATACTTACCAGGGAATTACGTCTTACTTTACGAAGGAAAACGGCCGTTACACCATCGAAACCGTCGCCTTTGAGCAGCCCGAAAAGTACGACGTGGTCATGACGATCGGTTCCCGCCGGTTTCAGCAGTACGTGACGCAGATTGGTGACCGGCACTTTCGCCTTCCGGTCGCCTGGCACGTCGAAGAAAAGCGCTGGATTCACCTGAACGGCGGCTTTCTGGACCCGGATGAAACAAGCTTCACCCACCACACGGCCCTGTGGGACGCCAACTGCATCTTTTGCCACAACGTTAAGGCTCAGCCAGGCTATGATGCTCAGGCACAAACGTTTGATGCGGCCGTTGCCGAGCTAGGGATCGCCTGCGAAGCGTGCCACGGCCCGGCCGCTGAGCATATTCAGCGCAACCAAAACCCGCTGCGTCGCTATACGCTCTACCTGGAAGGGCGCGACCCCACGCTGATCTCCCCCAACGAGCTAGCGCCTCTGCAGCAGGTGCAGCTTTGCGGCCACTGCCACGGGCAGCGCGTGCCCAATCCGCATGAGCGCATCAACCAATTTATGTCCGAAGGGGACCCTTTTACGGCTGGCGATAACTTAAGCGATTACACCACCCCCATCTGGCTCGACACAGAGCTATTCGGCGTCGGCTTTGCCCAGCGCTTTTGGCAAGACGGCACGCCCCGCCTCACCGCCTATGAATATCAGGGCTATCTTCTCTCAGCAGAGCACCACGAGAGTGAACTCACCTGCACCTCATGCCACAATATGCACGGCGGCGATCCGGCGGGAATGATTGACCCGGTCATGCGCGGCAACGAAGGCTGTTTGCAGTGCCACAATGAGATTGAAGCCGACGTGGCAGCCCACACCAAACATGCTGTCGACGGGCCGGGAAGCGACTGCTACGCCTGCCACATGCCAGACATCACCTATGGCCTGCTGAATCTTCATCCCACGCACCACATCGAAAATCCTGACCCCAGCAAAGCCTGGCGCTACAACATGCCGGAAGCCTGCACCCTGTGCCACACGAATGAAACGGCCGTTTGGGCCGCAAATTCCCAGGCGCAGCTGTTCGGTACCCAACTATCCACGCCCTTACCGAGCGATCCGGCATTCGAAACGGCCGAATCCGTGCGCGCCCTGCTCATGGGCGATGCCGTGCAGCGCGCCGTCGTCCTGCACGCCCTGGCGCAAGAACGCAGCTACGCCGAAACGGCCGAATCCCAGCTGTGGGTGGTGCCCTTTTTGCTGTTCGCGATGGAGGACAATTACCCGGCAATTCGCTTTATCGCCTGGCGCGGGCTGCGCGATGTAACCAGTCGGGCCAACGTCGTTTTACCATTGTATGACTTTGATTATCTGGCTGAATCGAGCGCGCGCAGCGGCGACCTTCAGCTGTTACATAGCTGGTGGCAGGCGCTGGACAAAGAAAACATTCCGTTTCCAGGAACGGCCGTTCCGCTCACCGCCCAATTTGAGTTAGATCAAGCTATTATTGATTCACTCCTGGCCCAACGCAACAACGAACAGATCAACATTGGAGAGTAATCCCCAACTATGAAGAGAAAATCAACTGGCACAGTAGTAAACAAGCCTGGACGGAGACACGGCCGTTTTGGTTGGACCACCCTGCTGCTCTGGCTCACATTTGGCCTGGTGTTGGAAATGCTGCACGGCTTCAAGGTCACTGACTATCTGCTCGACCCAATCCGGCGAGAATTTTGGACGTTGGCCCATTTTCACGGGGTGGCCCTGGCGTTGGTCAACCTTGTTTACGTAAGCTGGGCCGAAAATGAAAAGCTGCTCCCAAAACAACAAACCCTGGCCTCATGGGCCTTGATTGGGGGCAGCATTTTAATGCCTGTTGGCTTTTTCCTGGGCGGGCTGGTTCATTTTGAAGGCGATCCAGGGCTGGGCATCTTTCTAGCGCCACCTGGCGCCCTTCTCATTCTCATCACGGTTTTACTGCAAACAATTGCCATCTGGCGCGACGGCTAGCGAAATATTCACAAACCATCGAATGCTTGCTGCGCCACGCCGCAAAGGACGCAGAGAGCGCCGAGACTTCTCTAAAGAAGCACCCGGCGCGCCATGCGCCTTTGCGGTTAACTGTTTTTAAGGTCCCGGCTTGATGTTGGGATTCAGTCGAAACAAGTTCGTTGGATCATACTTTTGCTTTAGCTGCGCCAGACGCTCATAGTTCGGACCATAGGCTGCCTGCATCATGGCGTCGCCTTCTTCCTGGAAGCCAGGGAAATTGAGGTAGCGGCTGCCGTCTGAGTAGTCGGCCATGGCGTCGACAAAGCTGCGCACCCATTCGATATTTACTTGATCGTCGGCGGCCTCTTCCCAATTGGCTTCAGGATTGAGCACAAAGGCAGCGTGACGGCCGTAAAAAGCACCGTGCTCGCCATTGAACCGCTTCACCGCGCCACCCACGGGCCATAAATCGGTGGTGCTGTGCTGCGAAGGCTGCCGGTAGGCATGATCCACAATTCGGTCGATGGCTTCGTCATCCAGGCTCAGCAGATTGAGCGACTTCCAATAGTAGCGCAGCTCACCTGCCGGATAATCTTCATCAAAAAATTTCTGGGCCTCCACGTAGGGCACCACGCCGCTAAAGTCGGCCAGCGGCTCGTCGCTTAGCGCGCGCAGCGGCCGCATCGTCGCTTCCCCTTCGGCCTTATCACCCGCGTAGACCGAGACAAACCCGACAAATGGCTGCCCGTGTGTTTTCGCAGGGAATGGCGCCGCGCCGTCCGGCACGATGCCCAGAAACGCCAGCGTGCTCACCTCATCTGGGGCAGTGCTGCTGAACTCGCGGAAGAACTGCAAAGCCGCTCTGGCGTGCTCGCCGTGGTGAAACACGGCCGTAAAGTATACCTCTGGCCCCACCGGATGCGCCTGGTAAACAAAGTTGGTCACAACGCCAAAGTTGCCGCCGCCGCCGCGCAGCCCCCACAGCAGATCGCTGTTTTCTTCGGCGCTGGCCTGGACAATACGGCCGTCGGCCGTTACCACTGTTGCCGCCAACAAATTATCGGCGCTTAGGCCGTACTTGTTGCGCAAATGGCCATAGCCACCACTCAGCGTCAGGCCAGCTATGCCCGTTTCCGAGACGACTCCCAGCGGTACAGCCAGGCCAAACGCCTGAGTTGCCTGGTCTACATCGGCAATGGTGGCCCCACCACCGGCATAAACCAACCGCCGCGCCTCGTCAACCGAGACACTGCGCATCAAGGAAAGATCGATCACTATTCCGCCGTCGTTGACGGCATGGCCGGCAACGTTGTGCCCTCCGCCGCGCACCGAAAGCGGCATGCCGGTCTGGCGAGCATAGTTTACCGAGGCCTGAACATCATAAACAGTCACGCAGCGGGCGATGAGCGCCGGGCGGCGGTCAATCATGCCGTTCCAGATAGCGCGGGCCTCATCATAATTAGCATCGCCAGGGTAGATCAACTCTCCCTGGAAATTGTTGGCCAAAACGGCCGTTTCTTTTTCGGCTTCAAGTAACATCATTAAACTTACTCCTTAACTATTTTCCTGAACAGAATTATGAGCGACCACTCCCTCCAACTGGGCCAGCAGCGCCTGCCAGCCGTCGCTTTTTTCCACAAATCCATCGGCGCCTACGTCGGCCGCCAGCTGCCGCGTTTTTTCGTCTCCGTGGCCGGAAAGCACAATGATCTGAATGTGAGGCGCTCTTTCTTTCAGTAAACGGGTGACGCGAAAGCCATTTTTCTGCGGCAGATCAATGTCCAGAATCACTACGTCGGGCATTAAGTCGTGGCTGAGCCGAACGGCCGTATCGCCGTCGGCTGCCTCACCCACAATCTGGAAGCCGGGAATTTCTTCCACCAGCCAGCGCAGCGCCTGCCGCACCGATGGCGCGTCGTCTACCAATAAGATGTTGAGCGGGGTCGTTTGTGTGATCATGCTGCCAGCATAGCGGGGGGAAGCCCACATCACATCTGGCAGGGGTCAGCTTTGGCGCTGTCAATTGGGAGGGGGGTAAACCTATCGAAAGTTAGGGGTACGTGGGCTAAGTCTATTACGTAGGGGCGACCTTCTGTGTGGGCTTTAGCTCCGCCAATAAGTGGCGTGCGAGGTCCTCTGCTTCGCCGCGCTCGCTCTTAAGCGCAAGGGCGTTGATCACAGCTTGCTTCAAGATGGGCATTGAATAGTCCGGCGCGCGCCGGGCAGCCACTGTGTTATCCATCAGAGCCAGCAGCGCCTCGCCTGGGCTTAGCCTACGGCTCCGCCAGACTGCCTGTGGCCGGTACCGCGTGACCGCAATCAGGCCCACCGGCAGCGACTCAACCCCCGTTTGGCCACCCAACGATGCGACTGGCGTTTTGTGACCCATCTGTTCACCTTCGCGGCGAATGGATAGAGGTATCGGATAGGGGTGCACACGGCCGTGCTTATCCAGCACAGCAAACTCATCCGAATAATAAACAGCGCCAGCTTCTACCAAAGCTTTTACCAGCGTCGTTTTGCCGCTCATGCTGCGGCCGGGAATAACAATAGCCTGCCCCTGCCAGCCAACTACCCCGGCGTGCACAAATAGACGCTCCCGAGCGTGGAGGGCAGTTGATAACTCAGCATGTTTTTCAAATGTCGTCAACAATTGGGAAAAGTCTTGGCACTGTGCCAACAGGCGTTGACCGCAAAAAAGCAGATGGTTACGGTTTGCCTCTTTGCCCTTCTCGGTCGGAGCAAAATACAGAGAGTAAAGAATATCTGGCTGGCTAGCCGCGGCGAGCTGCCAGCCATACGGAAGGTGCAAACTGACCTGCTCGAGCGCGGCCGGATCATTGCTCCGCAGGCCAAAATGCAGCCCGTACGCAGCATAGGTCAGTTGCACAGTCCACTGCCGCATGCGCTTCTATCAGCTCTAAGCAGCCGGTCCTGCAATGTCGATAAGGGTTGTACAGGTGCCGCTGCCGTCTGCGTTTACA
>JBHIWP010000069.1:0-19393 GCA_041987425.1 Promineifilaceae bacterium (SeqCode)
TGACCGGGGTCAATGGCGTGGGCAAGACGACGACGATCGCCAAGCTGGCGGCGCGCCTGCAGGGCGAGGGCAAGACGGTGCTGCTGGGCGCGTGCGACACGTTCCGAGCGGGGGCGGTGCGGCAGCATAGTATCGAGTTGTGCCTCCGGGATTTGTGCTAGATAGCGGCCTGCTGCTGCATGCCTTCTATAGCCAAAAGGCGCAGACGTTCTCGCTCTACCAATGCCCAATTTTCAAATTCTGGCGCATCACGCAGAAAAAATCCGGCCAGAAAATCGCCTTGATAGTGGGATAACGCCGCTTCTAAATTTCCGCTTGCCATGTTTTCAGTGAACGCGGCCGTATCGAGCCAAATATTTGCCTCGGGCCGAATGCCTACCGTTCGATTGGTGATTTCCAAAAAAGCAGCAAGCTCTTTTCGTAGACGGGAAAGTATCGAGCGAAAATTGGCGGCAGCCTGTTTGGGCGTGCTGGCCTGATAAAACATATCAATCAAACGCTCTCGTTCTACGGGATGATTTTGATGAAGGAGATAAATCAGAAGCGCCTGCGAAGCACGCGTTGGTAAGCTCTTTACGGGCTGCCCGTCCAACAGGAACGTGATGCTACCAAGCAGCTTTACTTCTAGTCGATCGGCCATGAAACTCCCCTGTTTGCGTTTTGGATCGCTGATGGATCACATCTGGTATATCGTGCACAACATCCGATTATAGCAACGAATCACTGCGTATTGTATTAGGAGTTATAGATGATTGTTGTTCCTGTTGTGTACCTGATTATGAGCACCCTTTCGCCTGGACCCGTCACTGTTTTAACCATACAAAACACAACGCGCTACGGCCGTAAAGCTGGAACGGCCGTAGCTTTGGGTGGGGCATTCACGACGGCCGTCTTTGTCGCTGTCGCTATCTTATTAACGGCAGGTAACCTGATTAACGCATCCTTACCAACAGCCCATCTTTATCAACAAGGCGGCGCTATTTTCATTCTAATTATGGGCTTGATAGCTGGATATAAGAGCTTGTTTGCCAAAGAACAAACCCAAAAAGAAGTAACTTCAACGAACCAAATTGTGAAAAGCTTTTTTACAGGAATGGCACTAATGACGCCGTATTTTCCCCAGGCCATATTATTCTATACCGTCATTTTGCCCCATCAGACACAGGCTGCCGACCTGGGCGGCATGATTTTGCTAATGGGCTTGACTAAAATTGCCCTGACAATCAGTTGGTATTCTCTTTTGTCAGTCGCTGCCAAATCGATTCAGGAGTGGTTTTTCAACCGACGTACCCAAAGGTTTGTTGAGTTCTCAGTGGCTTGTTTTTTGGTGGGCATCAGCGTGACGATGCTGTTAGGGTAATAATGACGATGCTTGTTTGGCAAGCTAATTTTGGTTTGGGGGCTGGCGAGCCTAAGCTGGATTACGATTTTGCGCAAGGGTGCAGTCGGCCGTGAAAAATGCGCGAGGCTACCTGGAAATCATGAAGAAGAAATGGTTTCTTATTCGTATTAGTTTCGCTTCGTACAGGCAGTTGTCATGATGAACGACCATGTGGTTGATTGCTTCCGCCATGCCGAGCTGCACAGTTCCTACTGAGCCTGGTAATCAGAAAAAATAGCGACAAATTGGGCGAAATCTTCTAAAGCTGCGGGAATACTTTGATGCAGAATTGCATAGTCGATTTCTTCATACATATGCACAAGAATATTGCGCATACTGGCGGCATCTTGCAGGCGTTCAGACAATTCTTGGGGAAGGAGCCCTTCTCGGGCCGCCAGTTGAAAAGCGCTCTTGTAAGAAATAGGCGTTTCCCCATGTTCCGCTAACAAATGATGCAAAATATCGCTAGCCGCCATTACCAATAGTTCTAATAATCGCTCCAACTTATAATGTTCGGCTTCTACTTGTGCGCGGCTGGCTTCCCTATAGGGAGACAGATCATTTAGCAGCTGCCGCAGGTAGATTAGTTTGCGAAGCAGGACATCAGGCGCCATCTTGAACCTCTCGGGCAAATTGTTTCAGCTGTTTATAAGCCGCACGGCGAAAAGGTAAACTATCTATATATGCATGCCAGAGCTGAGCACGCTGTTTGAGCCATAGTTCAGGCTGCTGTTCATAGAGAAGACGGCCGTCGCGCACAATTTCGAAGCCAAGCACCGGGTCCAAATCTGGCGAAACTAGCGCCAAATTTACTGGCTTATTTAGCAGCGTTTCCAGTTCCCGCAGCCAGGCAAGCTTAACTTGGGCCGAAGGAGACTGCATCGGCCAAATGGCTAAATCAACATCACTGTCCGGCCTTTGGCGGCCCGTGGCCTGAGAGCCAAACAAGACGCAAATCTTTACAGGCTGGTTGCTGCACCAGCTCGCCACCTTTTCCGCTATTTGCTGATCATCTCCTTGTAACGTTTGCATGATTCCATCATAGCGGATTGAACAGCGATAGACAATATTGCAATAATTCGGCACGCACAAATAACAACCCTGGCCAAAACGTGAGGCTACCTAACGAAAGTAGATGAAGATGTCTCGCCATTCGTTGGTGTCGCCGCCGAGCAGGTTGCTGGCTTCCGACTCGAAGGCAACCACACGGCCGTCGCCAGAAATGACCGGTTGGAATGCGCCACCGTTGCCACTACCCCCATTGGTCGCAACAGATATGCGGTTGGTTTGACCGGTCAGCTGGTCATGGACGAAAATATCTTCCCAGATGTTGCTATCCCCTGGAACCAGATTGCTAGAAGCAGAATAAAACGTGATGTAACGGCCGTCGCCGGAAATCGATGCACCTGCCGAACCACCGTTCCCCTGTGCTCCTGTAGAACCGACCGAGACACGACGGGTTTGCCCCGTTTGCCGGTCATGGACAAAGACATCCCATTTGCCATTGGTGTCACCGCCGACCAGGTTGGTTGCCAGTGATTCGAACACCACATAACGGCCGTCTGCAGAAATGCCTGGGTTGCCAGAAAGATCGTTCCCCTGGGTGCCGGTGGAACTCACCGAAACGCGGGTAGTTTGTCCTGTTTGCCGGTCGTGGACGAAGATATCATTTTCATTGTTTGTATCACCGGCGACAAGATTATTGGCTTTGGAACCAAAGGCTACAAAACGGCCATCGGCCGATATTGCCGGATATGCAGAAACGTCGTTCCCCTGTGTCCCGGTAGAACTGACGGAAATGCGGATGGTCTGCCCGGTTTGCTGGTCATGAACGAAGACATCTTCTATTTCGTTCGTATCGTTGCTAACCAGGTTGCCGGCATCAGAGTGAAAGGCGACGAAACGGCCGTCGGCGGAGATGTCGGGAGATGTAGAGCTCCCGTCGCCACGTACTCCAGCCGAGGAAAGCGAAACCATCGTAGTCTGCCCCGTTAGTCGGTCGTGGACGAAGACATCATAGGTGCTGTCGTCGCCAGCCACCAGGTTATCGGCATAAGAATAAAAGGCAACGAAACGGCCGTCGGCAGAGATAGCTGGTGCATATGAACCGCCAATTGCTTGTACCCCGGTCGAGCTAACGGAGACGCGAGTCGTCTCGCCTGTTTGCCAATCGTGGACGAAAATATCCGTGTGCTGGTTGGTATCGCCATCGACAAGGTTGGTGGCAAAAGATTCAAAGGTGATAAAGTGACCATCCGCGGAAATATCTGGGAACCAGGAGTGGTAATTGCTCTGCGTGCCCCCCGTGGAGAGTGAAATACGCAGGAGAGTGCCCGGGGGCGGTGGCGCTTTGACCACCAAAGGTAGAAAGATAGATTGCTCTCCCCCCTGGCCCTGCGCTGCCGTATATCCTAAAGTGGACTGCCCTACTCTAGAAAAGAGGAGCAATATGAATATTAAGGTAAACATGAAAAACAAGGCAGACAGGCGTGGAAGAGAGCTTTGTGGTTTCATTGGTATTGAGTCATGAGTGGAAAATTTGTTATTAAGAACAAACGCTGATTCCATTAACAACGTGGCATTGTGGAAGACTTAAGCTAGAGCAGTCAATCTTCCGCTCAGATGCTACACGATTCTCATTTACCGTCAAGCTCCCGCAGTTTTTAACAACGCCCCTGCTCGAACGCGGTCTTCGGCCGGTTCCCATTGTTGCCGCGGATTGCGCGGATTAACGCGAAGGGACAACCGTTCACAATTCACTATTCACCATTAATTCGGCCGTTCATCTTCAACAATTCAGCCTATTCGCTGTTTGCTCAAATTCGTTGCTGCCTTTACCGCTCAACACACAACGGGCAAGAAAAGTGGGCGTAGCGAGGATATTGGCTCCGCCTGAAAGTTTTAGAAGACCCCCCCACCTATAGGAAGGTAATGAGTAGTGGCAGCAGCTTAACAACTAAGACTTCTTATCTGCTTGTAACTGTTTGAGAATTTTGTCAATTCTTCTATTTGTTCCCAGAGGGCTAAGTAAAACTAAAAGCGATCCAAGCCCAAACACTATCACTAACACACTAAATGGAAGGTTGACAGCAATACCTAACCAGAATACGAATAGGATCAAGGATAATGTCAACAAGAGTTGGGAACTGCGAACAAATCTCCTTCTGGGCTCCGTGTTTTCAAGATTCAATTTCTTAGGATTATTCGAGGTGTACGATATATATACAATAAATATCAACCATCGAACAAAAATTGGTAACCAAGCTAGAACAAATAGTATAGTTTCATATGATTCCATAACTTTTCTTATCTTACCCTGCTTGGGCGCGGTCTTCGGCCAGCGGCAACTTACATGGCTGTGGCCGGCCTCTGGCCGTGCCGCTTACTTTGCAATATTGAATTCTGGCATTTTAAGGTGACCACATCGGCAACGGCCGTTTCCCAACAATGTGACAAGGTGAGGGGGTGACAGGGTGACAAGGCCGTTCCCATTTCTGCCACGGAATGCGCGGATTGTCACGACAGGTCACCCATTAACCATTAACCATTTGCAATTAACAATTAACCATTACAACGGCCGTTCCTCTTCAACAATTCAGCCCATTTGCCGCTTGACCCCATAGACAACTAACTGACACCTCGTATTAATGATGAATGGCAAACAGCTATTCACCCGCAATTTCGGCGCGGCCGGTCATGCCGGGGCGAATGTCCAGCTCGGCGCTGCTGATGGCAATAATGACGGGGAAAACGGCCGCATCCCCCACCATCCCCGTTGCCTGTGGCCCAATACGCACGACCGTTCCTTCAATCGTGTCGTTTGGATACGCCTTCAGCGTCACCTGCACCGACTGGCCTGGCGCGATCCGCGCCAAATCGCGCTCGCTCAGGTTGTTGGTGTGGAACTCTAGCTGGGTCGTATTTAGCAAGGTGATGATCGGCGAACCAGCACCAACCATCACCCCTTCGGCCACCTCCACAGAAAGCACCGTGCCGCTGGCAGGGGCAACCAGTTGGGCATCTTGAATTGCCTCTTGCGCCTGTTCCAGGCTCAGCTGGCTTTGCTGCAAAGAAAGCTCCGCCTGAGACACATTTAGCTGTGCAGTTTCGATCTGCTCGGCCGTGGGCGGCTTTTGCGCCTGCTCCAACGCTTGCTGGGCGCTCACCACAGAGGCTTCGGCATTAAGCGCCGTGTCGTTGTTCAGGCCGGCGAGGGCCAGGCTGTAGTTTGCCCGGGCCACCTGAAGGTTTTCCTCAGCAAACTGCAGGTTACGCGTGGCGGCTTCCCGCTCGTTTTCCAAAAATTCTTTGCGAAACGGATCGCCCAGCTCCCACTCGCGGCCGGGATCGAAGGCCGTGTTGTAGGCTTCCTGGGCGTCGGCCAGCTGTCGCTCCGCCTGGTCTACGCTTACCCGGGCAGAGGTGACGCTGTTCCCGGCTGCCGCGTCAGACGTCTGAGCATTTTCCAGCGCCGCTTGCGCAGCCGCCAGGTTGGCTTCGGCCAGCGCTACGGCCGTTTCATCCGGCTCCCAATTTAGCAGGCGCTCCAATTCAATTTGAGCCTGCGCCAGGTTGATTTCCGACTGGGCTACCTGCAGTTCGGCGTTTGTCGCAGCTTCAGCCAGCGCCTCGTCATCAAGTGTAGCGACAAGATCGCCCTCCACAATCATAGCGCCAGGCTGAACCGCCAGCGCCAGCAGCCGCCCGCTGGCTGTAAAGCTCAAGGACAATACAGGCTGTGCCGCTACCACGGCACCGTCGGCCAAAATCGTAACGCCACTTTGCGCCGGGCGAGTGGCGGTGGGCTCAGCTTCGCTTTCGGCCTCAGCAGTCGCCGATGTGCGGTTCGTTTCGTTAGGGTTTTCTGCGACACCAGCTGGAGAATTCCCACTGCACGCCACCAGCGCCAACATCATAAAAATCAAGCCAAATACCGCCAAGAAATTCTTCGTTTTCATAACATCATCCATTATTGAACCGCAATGCATACAAAGTACGCAAAGAAATAAATACCCTTTGCGCTCTCTGCGCCCTTTGCGGTGATCTTTTTACATTCTTAAAATTTCGACGGCGCGCTTCTTGACAATGCGCCGCGCCGAGAAGGCCGCGCCCAAAATGCTGGCCAGCACCACCATGATGACTACAAAGGGCATCACCGTGGTATCGATGGCAAACTGCATGGGGCGCTGCGCCGTTAAGTTGTCCAGGTAGGCAAACAGGTAGCCCATCATGGCTCCGGCAGTGATGCCCGCCAGGGCCGCGCTCAGCGTCATGGCAATTGACTCTACGATGAGCATGCCGGTCAGCTCGCGCGTGCGCGTGCCAATGGCTTTCATCATGCCAATTTCCAGCCTTCGCGCATATATCGTTACGTAAATGACGGCAAAAACGCCAAAAACGGCCGTTGTAAAACTAATCACCGTCAGCACCAGCAAAAAGGCCTGCTCCTGCGCCCGGCCGGTGCGCGCCTGGTCCAGGCTCACCTCCACAATCTCGGTAAAGATACTGTACTCCAGGCTGAACCGGTTGGTCATCTCCGAAGAAACGGCAAACGGATCGGCTTCCGGGTGGGTTGTTGCCAGGATGCGCTCGATGATTGGCTCGTCTGGCGCGGGCAGCGGCAGCAGCGGGTCATTGACCAGGCGGCGGAAGCCGTCCATCGAGATGAGCACGTCGCTGCCGCCTATGCCCTGGGTACGAATCCGGTTGATGGAGCTAAAGCCAGGAATGGTACGGGCAATGCCCACCACCCGCAGCTCCTCCACGTGATCCAGCCCTTCACCCGTAACTTTCACCGTGCCGCCCAGCGGCACGGCCAATCCCTGGGCCAGCCCTTCACTAATGACAATGGCGTTTTCGTCGGCCAAAATCTGGTCCAGCGATTCAGTGCCGCCACCAACAAATTCAATCAGGTCAGCAAAGAGAACATCGTTGAGACGGCCGTCCACCCCAATGAGCGAAATAGACCCGGTGCGCATCCCCACCGGATCGCTAATGCTGGTGCGGTAACCATAAGTCAGTCCCACCGCCTGGTCCATGCCGGGAATGACCAATAGCTCTTCATCAATGAAGCTTGGCTTGAGCCGGTTTAAGGATGCGTCTGCACTGCTGCCGAAACCGCCGAAAACCTCGACCTCAACCGGGGCACCGGCGCCCAGCCGCACGTCGGACTCAATATTGGCGTTGCTGATGGCGCTTTGCGTGGCCAAAAAGCTGGGCAGCACGCCGCTGAACAGCACCAGCAGTGAGATCAGGGTATTGCGCCCCTGGTTACGCCCCACGTTGCGCTTGGCAAAGTAGGTCAGCCGGGGCATCACCAGCCCCGCCAGGAACAAAATGAGCCGCTCAAACGGCACGGTAGTGATAAAGAAGAGAAACCCAACGCCCACCACCATCATGAGAACGGCCGCTAAAATAATGGTCGCCTCAGCCGCCGGATTGCCCAGCGAAGACACCACGTCCAGCCCCACGGTCATCAGCACGACAAACATAAGGAAGAGGCCGATGAGGAACATTCGGCCGCTGGGCTTGCGTTCGCGCAGCCCGGCCAGATCTTCCAGCTGCAAATTGTCGGCCACGCCGGGGTTAATGGCGTGCATCACCTTGGTTTTGGCCGCGTCACGGGCCGGTTTGAGCGTGCTTAAAAAGAGCACCACGGTCGCGGAAATAATGGCGGGGAGAACGGCCGTCAGGCTCACGGCGGGCTGCAAACGGGCGGTTAACCCAGACAGGCTCATCTGGTAAGTAATGAAGGGCACCACGCCATAGGTGGTGATGAGCTGCCCCAAAACCACGCCCAGGCCAATGCCAATGGCACCAATAACGGCCACCTCGCCAATCACCAGGATAAATAAATAGCGCTGCTGGCTGCCCAAAATACGCAAGATTGCCATCTCACGCTTTTGCTCCTGCACGTTGGTCATCACCAGCGTATGCACCAGCAGGCCCACGACCCCCAGCGCCATCAGCCCGTAGGTGTTGATGAGCGCCTGCAAAATCAAAAACGCCTGGGCGCTGGCATCCAATATGACCGCTTTATCCAGACTGTATTGGTAATCTTCGCCCAAAGCAGCCTGCACGTTGGCGGCAACATCGCGTACGCTCAGGGCGGCGGCTTCAGAATCGCGTGCTTCGTACAGGCGAGAATCCACCAGGCCAATCACCCGGTCGGCGCGGCCTTGCAGCCCCAGCCAGCTCTGCGCATCGGCCAGGTCGATGATAAGCCCGTCGCGCACGCCTGCGTCGGCCACGCCATCCTGCCGCACAATAGCCCGCACGGTGAAACGGGCCGTGGTGCGCTGCTGGCTGCTGCCCACCGCTTCGGGCCGGCCTTCTTCGCGCGGTTGGGGGTAGCTGTAGGCAATGTCGATAGCGTCGCCCACTTCCAGACCAAAGGCGCTGGCGGTGGCTTCTAAAACGGCCGCACCACTCTCACCTAATTCATATTCCCCTTCCACCACATCAATAAAGCCCACATCGTCTACAGTTGGGTCCAGGGCAATAAGCCAGCCGTTGGCCTGCTCGCCGTTGCCGGACATTTCTACAATGGACTGGATGCGGGGGTAAACGGCCGTCACGCTGGGATCGGCGGCCAGCATTATCCGGCTGACGCGATCCACTTCTACAAACGGCTCGGGGCTGATGTCGGTTTTGGCTACCGTTAGATCGTAACGCCCCACCCCAGAGGCGATCAACTCGACATTGGACTGGCGCACCGTCTCCACTGTAGCGCTCATCGCCACAATCAGGCCCGTGCTTACCAGCAGCGACAGCACCATGAGCAGCGTGCGCACCTTGCGCCGTCGGAAATTTTTGATGACGTATTTGAGTACCATAGCGTGAAAAATTACCCAATTACTCAATTACATAATTACGTCTGGTAATTGAGTAATTGCGTAATTAAGTAATTGCTCCGTTTAACAGCTTGCCGTCTTGCAGTTCGATGACCCGCCCGGCGAATTCGGCCATGCGCGGGTCGTGCGTGACAAACACAACCGTCATACCTTCCTCGTTTAGCTCCTTGATGAGGCGCATGATGGCAAAGCCGGTCTCGGAGTCGAGATCGCCGGTCATTTCGTCGCCGATGAGGATGGGGGGATTGTTGGCCAGGGCGCGGGCGATGGCCACGCGCTGCTGCTGCCCGCCGGATAGTTCGCTGGGATAATGGTGCATTCGGTCGCCCAAGCCGACGCGATCCAGCAGCTTTTTGGCCCGTTCCTGCCGCTCTTTGCGGCTCACGTTAGCCAGCACCATCGGCGCTTCCACATTTTCCTGGGCGGTAAAGTTGGCCAGCAGGTTGTAGTTTTGGAAGATGAAGCCCATTTTATCCAGCCGCAGCCGGGCCAGCTGGTTTTCGTTGAGAGAGACAAGATTTTGACCGTCGACAATGAGGTGGCCGCGGCTGGGCTCGTCCAGCCCGCCGACGACGTTGAGCAGGGTGGTCTTGCCGGAGCCGCTGGGGCCCATCAGGCAAACAAACTCGCCGCGCTGAATTTCCAGCGAGACACCGCGCAGGGCGGGGACCGCTTCTTTGCCCATGAGATACGATTTATGAATATTATCAACAACAATGATTGGTTCGCTCATAACGTTGGGTAATTGGGTAACTGAGTAATTTGGTAATTGGGTGGTGCCTACTATTTAACACCACTAAAGCGGCCGATGTGACAACTGGTGAAGGATACCAGCTAAACATTCATCTGGTTTGGGCAATTGATTTGGTTAGTAAACGGCCGTTGCTCACCGCACTGTACGGGTATAACGGAAACGGGTTGCAAAGTTGCATTATGAGCGTGTCAATTCCCCCCGCAAACTTTGCTGCATCTTCGCCTTCACTACCGCAAGATCTGGCTCGGTGCTAAGCAGATACGCCAGCTTGGTTAGCGCTGCCTCCGGTGTCATATCATAACCGCTCAAAATGCCAATGTCGGCCAGGGCCGAGCCAGTCGCATATTTGGTCAGGTCTACCGTGCCGCGCAGACATTGGGTGCAGTCCACAATCACCACGCCGCGCTTAATAGCTGCGGCCAAAACCTGCAAAAGGGCGGGATCATTTGTAGGCGCATTGCCCGCGCCGTATGTTTCCAGCACCAGGCCGCGCAGAGGGGGTTGGAGCACGTTCTCCAAAATGCGGGCCGACATGCCGGGGTAGAGCCGCAGCGCCCCCACTTCGCCCGGTTCACGAATGGTTTGTAGGTTGACGGGCGGCAGGGGAAGAGACGGTCGTTTCACAAGATTCCAGTTCACCTCCACATCAATCCCTAACGTGGCCAGCGGCGGGCAGTTGGGCGACTCGAAGGCATCAAAGCCGTCGGCATCCACCTTCACCACGCGGCTGCCGCGGAAAAGCTGGCTGTGAAACAGCAGGCACACCTCTGGGATGGGATAATTGGCAGCTAAAATCAGGGCGTCGATCAGGTTTTCCTGGGCGTCGTTGCGGATTTCGCACAGCGGAATTTGCGAACCGGTGCAAATAACCGGCTTGCCCAGCCCGTCTAGCATGAAGGCCAGCGCCGAAGCTGTATAGGCCATCGTATCCGTGCCGTGCAGCACGATGAAGCCGTCGTAGTCGTCGTAATGGTCGCAGATGTCGGTGGCGATGCGCGACCAGTCGCCGGGGGTCATGTTGGGCGAATCGAGCAGGGGATCGTACTGGTGAATGGTAAAGTGGGGCAGCTCCGGGTGATGGAAGGCGGAATTATCGGCCATGAGACGCTGCAGGAAGTTGGGGATGGGTTGGTAACGGCCGTCTACCCGCTGCATCCCAATCGTACCCCCCGTGTAGGCAATATAGACTTTCTTAGACATGGTTTTGCATTCCTCGGTTCGGTTAAGATACGGCAATTGTCGCGATGCCAGGCCAAATTGCCAACCGCCTGCATCCTTGCCCCTCTTTTGCTATCATCTCGTAGGTCAAGTTTGCAAACTTGACCGACAAGGAGAAACAAATGGCCTGGATTAAGATGATTCCCATAGAAGAAGCGACCGGGGCATTGAAAGCGCTGTATGAGAAGTATATCGATCCTTCTGGCGTAGTGGATAACATCCTGCGCATCCACAGCCTGAATCCTAAATCCATGCGCACCCATTACGATCTGTATGCCCACCTCATGCGCGGCAAATCGGACCTGAGTCGGGCGCAGCGCGAGATGATTGCCGTCGTGGCCTCGGTGGCTAACAAATGCCACTATTGAATTGTGCACCACGGAGCCGGGCTGCTCCGCCTGACGAATGATAAGGCCCTGGTCGAAGCGCTTAAGAGTGACTGGCGCAGCGCCAGCCTCACCGCCGCTGACCGGCAAATGCTCACTTACACGGAAAAACTCACCCTCACTCCCTGGGACATGGTAGAAGCAGACGTCATTGCTCTGCGCCAAGTTGGCTTTAGCGATGCGGCGATTTTGGATATAAATCAGGTGACGGGGTATTATGCCTTTGCCAATCGCCTGGCGGATGGGCTGGGGATTGAGTTGGAGGCGTATCGCCTAGAAGAGGCGGAGTAAAAAGTGATAAGTAAAAAGTGAAAAGTGGGCTCTCTTTCTTTTTACTTATCACTTTTCACTTTTTACTAAAAATTGGAGAAGTGAATGAGTGAGTTAGTACTAACCAAACAGCGCGACACAATCTTTGAAATCATTCTCAATCGGCCCGAGAAGCGGAATGCGATGAACGCAGAACTGGTTGAGGGGTTGGATACGGCCGTTCAAACCGCCAATCGCACTCCTGGCATTCGTTCCGTCATTATTCGCGGCGAGGGCAAGGCATTTTCGGCCGGAGTTGACGTGAGTACCCTGCTGGGCCTGGCCGAAAAATATGGCCCGCACTGGCAGCAGCGCATGCGCAATATCACCGATGATTTTCAGGCAGTGCACAACCGGCTGGAGCGGCTAGAAATCCCCACAATTGCCCTGCTGCATGGTTACTGCCTGGGGCTGGCTATGGAGCTGGCGCTGGCCTGCGACATCCGCATTGCTGCGGAGGGCACGCAGATGGGCTTGCCAGAAACGCGCCTGGGCATCATCCCCGATGTAGGCGGCACGACGCGGCTCACCCGGTTGGTGGGTCCAGCCCGGGCTAAAGAGCTCATTTTCACGGGGCGGCACTTTGACATGGATTACGCAGAGCGGTGGGGCATTGTGAACTACGTGGTGCCCGCAGGCCAGCTCATGAGCAAGGCCGAGGCGCTGGCCGCAGAGATCAATCAGGCCGCACCGCTGGCGGTGGGCATGGCCAAGCGGGTGATAGACGGGCTGAGTGACATTGATCGCGGCCTGATGCTGGAAGGCTGGGCCCAAAGCCAGTTGATGAGCAGCGAGGACTTTTTGGAAGGGGCGCAAAGTTTTATGATGAAACGGCCGCCTCAGTTCAAAGGAAAATAACATGAGGATTGGATTGGCCTTAGGCGGCGGCGGGGCAAGAGGAGCTGCTCATATTGGCGTATTGATGGAGCTGGAGCGATTGGGCATACGGCCGAATCTAATTACCGGAACGAGCATTGGCGGCTTTATTGGGGCTCTCTACGCTTCCGGGCTCACCTGCAATGATTTGTCTGACTGCTTCCGGCGCATCAACCTTAGCTCCATGTACTCCTTTGCCGCCAGCCTGCCCGCCCTGACGGGGGTGAGCAAAATCGAGCAGCTCTTAGAGTCCTTCATTGGCCGTCCCAAGTTTGCCGAACTGGGCATACCACTGTCTGTGGTAACGTCCGATCTGGTATCGCGCAAAGAAGTAATTCTGGATGAAGGGGACGTGATTAAGGCCATTCTGGCCACGATCGCTATCCCGATTATCTTTCCTCCGGTAGAAATCGACGGTTTTGTTCTGGCCGACGGCGGCATTCTCAACAACA
This sequence comes from Promineifilaceae bacterium (SeqCode), assembly GCA_041987425.1. GTDB lineage: Bacteria > Chloroflexota > Anaerolineae > Promineifilales > Promineifilaceae > Leptofilum. The sequence continues at coordinate 13,230 of JBHIWP010000069.1, forward strand.
CGCCGTTTAGCATAGCCCGGGCACGCGGCGCTACCTATGTTATTGCCGTCGATTTAAGCAACACGGCGCCTTTTGGCACGCCCGATAAGCCTGCACCCACGCCCACGGGCGTCCTTGGCCGGGCGCTGGCCATTACCCAGCGCCGCAAAACGTGGCAAATTATGTCGGTGGTAGCAGACATCATCACGGCCCAAACGCTGCAAAAACATCTGGCTATCTCGCGACCGGAAATTTTGCTACGGCCGCACATGGGCTCCATTGGTCTTTTTGATTTTCACCGGCTGGAAGAAGGCATTGAGGCGGGGCGTACGGCCGTACGCGAAGTAGAAAAACAGTTATCGGTAATCAGTAAACGGTAATCAGTAAACCGTTTACCGATAACGAAATACCGAATACGGAGGATAAAATGATCACACTTGGCATTGACATTGGTGGCAGCGGCATTAAGGGGGCGCTGGTAGACACAGAAAAAGGGGAGTTGGTGACGGAGCGCCTGCGGATTCCCACGCCGCAGCCTGCCAAACCAACGGCCGTTATCGAGGTTCTCAAGCAAATCGTGGACCATTTTGAATACAGCGGGCCGATTGGCGTAGGGCTGCCCGGTGTTGTTATTAACGGCGTGGTGCACTCGGCAGCGAACATTGACGATGAATGGCTAAATTTTCCGGGACAGCAGGCAATGGCCGAGGCTACCGGCTGCCCCGTAAAGCTGGCTAACGACGCCGACGTGGCTGGCGTGGCGGTGATGCGTTTTGGGGCGGGCAAGGGCAAGTCCGGCACGGTGATGATTTTTACGTTGGGTACCGGCATTGGCAGCGCGGTTTTTGTAGACGGCCGTCTGGTGCCAAACACCGAGCTGGGCCACCTCTATTTGCGCAACATGAAGAAAGACGCCGAAAACTACGCTGCCGAGCGCATCCGCGAGACCAAGAATCTAAGCTGGAAAGAATGGGGCCAGCGGCTGGACAAATATTTTAAGCACATTGAGTTTCTCTTTTCGCCGGAGCTAATTATTGTTGGCGGCGGCGTTAGCAAGAAGCACGAGGAATTTTTGCACTACATCCAAACGCGCGCGCCCATCATTCCCGCGGAACTGCGCAACGAGGCGGGGATTATTGGTGCGGCCGTTTTGGCGGCAGAAAACATTTAAACTTTGCTAAGAGGTGTGTAGCAATTTTGCCATAAAGAAAAAACGTTCTGCTTATTAACAGTTTCTTGTGAGTAAGAAATGAATAACACGACAAACTTGCTCGGCAGGTTTCAGGCCATAGATTCATTTTTCATTTCCCCTGATAATTTGTACGGGATTATAGGCGATATTATTGATGGAAAAGTACAGCCAGGGGCGTTTGCTTACATTAAACTAAATTCTATGATGCATCTCACGGCAAAAATCGACGAGGTAAAAGAAATCCAACTTTCAGGCGAAGGTGGACAACACAAATTGATTTTATTTAAAGAACCAGAAGAAGATCTCAATAGCATTTTATATGCAATGAATGTCAGTAGCGAGATCATTGAGATTTATGATTCGGGCGAAGATTAGGACATCATGTATCCCTAGTGGAGTAAGCAAAAAACGGGAGAGGCTTTTGCATTCCATCGTAAGTGTGCCACTGTCGTCCCAGCTAAACTACACAACGAAGCGGGGAGCGTTGGTGCGGCCGTTATCGCCATGGAAGTAAGAAAATCATCTTATGATTTATTTCATCCCAACGATGGTTGTCCTTTTAATCCAAGCTTATCTGCTTATATCTTGGTGGAATGCGCGAAAAGACAGTGGGAAAAACGAGGGTAAACTCATTTTCTGGGGATTCCTTGTGGGGCAAATTTATCTGTTTTGGGAATTTCTGGTGGTGAAGCAGATCGGAACGTCATTGCCGGGCTCACCGGAGCAAGAGTTGTTGATGCTTAGGCTGGCCTGCGGTGGTGCGCCAGGAGGCCTGTTTGTCATCCTTGGGCTGTTTTATATCAGTTTCGCGGCTTTTGGGGTCAGGAAAGCTGGGCAGGATGATAGATAATCTTCTGATGAATCAGCAAGGCCAAAATGGTAAGGTAAACAACCTATTTTTCTATATATGATGTGCCACATCTGCGCAGCAATTTTGCCGAATGTAAGGGATTATGCCGAACGGCCTGCGGCATAATTAATAGTTAGAATTCTACTATCCAAGCGATTAGCTCAATGAAATTTGTGACAGTTTGTATTTTTCACTATAGGAGGTAGTTATGTCAGATGTAGCGTTATCTTCGCAAGAACTCGTTTCCCGCCTCAACAGCCAGGATGTTAAATTCGGCGATATCAAAAAAATCGCCAAGGAAATCAAGCGAGACCACGACCTGGCGATGGAGCTTTGGGCTTCAGAACAGTTTTTCGCACGACTGCTTTCCGTTTTGATTCTGGATAAAAAGCAGCTGAATCAGGAAGTTATCGAAACTATGGCGAAAGACCTGCAGGCTCATGAGCCTGAAGAGCGCAATCGAATAAACGAGTGGCTCATGGCCAATCAGCTGATGAAAGACAAGAACTTAGTCACACTATTGCAAACCTGGGAGCATCATGAGCTTCCCGATCTCCGCCGTATGTTCTGGTACTACCAGGCCCGTCTGAGATGGACTGGTCAGAAGCCGCCAGCAAACACTCCAAAACTCGTGGCTGCCATTGAGGAGCGGCTCTCCGAGGAGGTGCCAGAGGTTCAATGGGCGATGAATTTCGCCGGTGGATGGATTGGTGTTCACGATCCCCAATTTCGCGAGCGGATGATCACTATCGGCGAACGGCATGGTTTGTACAAGGGCGATCCGGTTCCCCGAAATTGTACTCCCGACTATTTGCCGGAGTTTATAAGCATCGAAGTAGAGAAACTCGATAAGAAACGGTAGAGAACTAATCAGTCAGGGTAGCGAATTCTTTCGACAATGGCAGATAAATATGACCGACAGGTTTATTAATGCCGCCTAACACCTGACCTGTTGGCAGGTAAAGCAATCATTGCCCCCCAAAAATGTGACACTAATTGCCACAACTTCTGTTATAATTATGTCATGTTAAAACAAAAGCCTGGACAGAGATTGGCATTTCTGGCGGAAGCAGATGTAGAAACATTGGCGGAATGTTTGGTGGCCCTGGCCAATGGCGATGGTGGATTGATCGTGCTGGGGCTAAATGAAAACGGCCGTCCCGTCAGCGATATCTGGGAAGAAGAAGCCGAAGGCGCGCTGCTGGAAGCCGCCCGAATGTGCCGCCCGCCCGTGCCCACGCAGTGGCAGCAGGTAGAAACCCCCCAGGGCACGCTCATCGGCATTGAGGTGCCGCGCAGCACTGACCTGCACACCCTGGACGACGGCCGGGTGCTGGTGCGCAGCGGCACGCTGAACCGCCTGCTCACCGGCGAAGAAGTGCGCGGCCTGGCCAACAGCAAAAATACGGCCGAATACGAAACCGAACTTGTCCCCGGCGCGCGCTACACTGATCTGGACAGCGCCATTGTGCAAGATTATTTGGAGCGGCGCGAGCAGCGCGGCCAAGCCCGCACGCTCTCTACGCGCGAGCTTCTTTTTGAAGTTGGCGCCACCGACCGCAACGGCCACCCCACCACCATCGGTATTTTGCTTTTCGCCCGCAACCCCCAGATGTTTTTCCCCCAAAGCGGCATTGTTTTTGTTAAGTTCCCCGGTACGGAGCCGCGCGGTGAGGATGGCGGCATTGGCTACGGCCGTCGCGACGAAATTAGCGGCCCAGCCGCCCGCGTCATTGAGCGCGCCTGGAACGTCCTCTTTGAAGAGATGCGCGTGGGGGCCACCGTCAATCAGCTAGAGCGAGAAGAGCTGCTGGAGTACCCTCGCTTTGCCGTGCGCGAGGCTCTGGTGAACGCCGTGGCCCACCGCGACTACCGCATTCAGGGGCGGCGCATCGAAATTCGCATGTATTCCGACCGGCTGGAAATCATCAGCCCGGGTGGTCTCCCCGGCTACATGACAGTCGACAATCTGGTAGAAGAGCATTTCTCGCGCAATCCGCGCCTGGTGAGTGGCCTGTACCAGTGGGGCTACATTGAGGAACTGGGGCTGGGCATCGACCAGATGATTGAAGAGATGGCCCAGGCAGGCCACAAGCCGCCGGACTTTAGAGCCACGTCTCATTCGTTCACCGTTACCTTGCACAACAAGCGGCAGCGTCCGCCCACCCCCAAGTGGACCAAGAGCATGAACGAGCGCCAGACCCGCGCCCTCACCTACGTGCGCGAAAACGGCTCCATCACCAACCGCGAATACCAGCAGCTTTGCACCGATGTCTCGGCCGAAACCCTGCGCCTCGATCTGGTTGATCTGGTCGATCGCGGTATTCTGCTCAAGATTGGCTCGAAGAAGGGCACCCACTACATTCTAAAGTAGTTAAGTTTTCCCAATTTATCCCAAATTTATCCCAAATTGGTATTTGGGATAAGTTGGGTTATAGGCATAATCTCCCCTGTTTTTTTCCAAATTTATCCAAATTTCCCAAATTTTGTAAGGTGAAAAGTTGGTATAATGGCGCAGACTATTACGTAAAGCATTTGAGGGTTTGGTCACATAGCATGACGCTAACGCAGCAATTTCTTCTTATTTCACTCTTGCCGCTGAGCTTTATTGGCATGATTGTTTATTTGTGGCGGGCGCACCTGAAAAGACGGCCGTTATTCTTGCGTTGGTCTCTTACTTTGCTGGCGGCGGCCGTTTGGGCCAGCAGCGTCATCCGGTTTTTTGGCGGCACAACCTTCTCTGAGGCACTCATCTACAATTGGGGTGTTTTGGGAACTTATGCCTTAAGCTTAACGGCCGTATTGCTGCTTTTTACGACGCTTGCTTATCTGCCTATCCCCACCAGCTATGGCCAGATCGGGTTGTTTCTCAGCCTGATTCTTTGGGGTGGCGCCATTCTGTTCGATCCGCGCATTTGGGTCAACGGTTGGCCTGCCCTTGCTCTCTTGGGTCAGTCCGTGAGTCAATTTGATATTTGGGCCTCCATTTGGGTCGCTAGCTGGGTGCTGCCTATTGTGGCAACCTGGATGCTTACGCAAAAGCTCAACAGCAATTTACCCCCCTCTCTTTATCGCAACCAGGTGCAGTATTGGCTAGTTGTCATTTTTCTGACGCTAGTGGGCAGCGGGCTTGGTTCAGTGCAGCAACCTGGAGAGCCGGGCTGGCAGCAGGCTGGGGTTATCATCATCATGCTAGCGGCGCTGACGGGTACCATAAGTCTGGCAAGTACCACCTTGCCCGATTTACAGCTTTCGCTGCGCCAGTTGCTAAGCCGAGTCGTCAGCATACTGGTGATATTTGCTTTGACCTGGGGCGCCTTGACCTTGCTGGTGCGGTCTGTGCGCGACCTGCCGGAAAACACGCCGCAAAATGGCGAAATTTTGGTGTTGCTCGTAGCAGCAGCACTGCTTGTGGGCCTATTTACGGTAGTCAATCATTTTATTCGGGAGCTCTCCCGGCGTTTGTTTTTGCCTGGCTCCGTACAGCGCGAGACCATTCTGGCTGAATTTAGCAATGTGATTGGTAACTTGCCAGACCCTGCACAGCTGGGGCAGCTTTTTTTGCGGCTGGTACAGGCAAACCTGGCTACAGATGAGGCCTGGTTATTCACTGCGGATGATGGGCCCGGGGGGCGGCTCATGTTACGGCCGTTAGCCAACCTGGAAAAGAAAACGTTAGAAACGTTGGCCCTCGATGGTCGTAGCCCAGTGGCTAGATTTTTGCGCCAGAACAGCGTGCCGCTGGTGCAGTACGACATCGACACGCTGGAGCACTTTGCCACCATGCCAGACTCCGAACGCACCACGCTTACGCGCTGGGAGCGTGTTTTGTACAAGCCGCTCCATGCCGGAGACAGCCTTATTGGCGTCCTGGCGCTGGGCCTGAAGCAGTCTGGTGCCTCCTACGACCAACCCGATTTTGACCTGTTGGAAAGCATGTCGAGCCAGATTAGTCCACTGCTGGCCCAGGCGCAAAACGTTTCTACCCTGCGCCAAATTAATGATTATGTATTCCACCAAAATCAGATTTTAACGCGCGACCGGCAGCATTTGCAGGAGCTGGTGAGCCTGTATTCCCAATTTGTGGATCTAATTTCGCCGGATTTAAGACGGCCGTTCAACACCCTGACCCAGGAAGTCCAG
>JBHIWP010000070.1:0-19282 GCA_041987425.1 Promineifilaceae bacterium (SeqCode)
AAAGCGATAATCAGAATTACCACAAAGGTCAATAGAGCAGCCAGGAATGTGTTTGTCAGCCCAAACCCAAACGCCATAGACCCTTTCAGTGGCGAGCCTTCTGCCCAACGATATACCGTTTCACCGGGAAGCTGAATAAACGGCCGTAACGGCTTTAGCAAGAATTGAAGTAGTATCAATCCCAATACACAGAGATAAATGATGTATCTTTTTTTCATGCCTCTGACTTATCCTCCGTAGAAGGTGTACTTGTCAATTGACGTTGTGCACGCACAGCTACCCGCATTGTCAAATAAAGGACAAGTGGAAAGCTGCCAAGTATAAAAAGCACTGTAAATATTTGAGTACCCAGGAATTCGTTAAGTAACAAGCCAGCGCCCAAAGCAAGACCAATAATCAAAACAGAAACGCAACCCACTTGGCTTACAACAAGTGCCACGGTTGTGGGCATACTCGCTTGCTGATTATCTTTTTTCAAAATGCCTCACTCATGAGCGCGAGTTTGCGCATTATATCACAATTAAAACGTTGGGCAACGCAAAAACCGATCATTTTTGTGTTTTAACCACCTATGCCAACCAGAGAAAAGAAGGCCACGGCCGCTTCCTGTGTCCACTCAAAAGCAGGCCCAGCATTCACCCCCAAGTAGATAACGGCCAGCGTCGATAAGCCAAGCCCTATCCAGGCACCCCGAGATACTGGAATAGCCACATCCTCCTGCTCTGAGTCATACAGATACATATATTTGACGACGCCCAGATAGTAATACAAAGCAACAAAAGCGTTCAGAATGCCAATGAGCGCCAGCCACCAATAGCCAGCGTCAACGGCCGCTTTAAAGATGAAAAACTTGCCCAAAAAACCGGCCGTTGGGGGAATACCACCCAAAGAAAGCAAAGCAAACAGCATGACTAACGCCAGGAAAGGCGAGCGTTTGTTCAACCCATAAAAATCTTCCATCTGCTCAGACTTGGAAACATTGCTCACCACAATGATGACGCCAAAAGCCGCCACATTGGTAAACACATACATCAACAGGTAGAACATAGTGGCCCCAGATCCGTCTGGAGTGAGCGTCACCAGGCCAATCATGGCATAGCCAGCCTGGGCCACGCTGGAGTAAGCCAGCATACGCTTAATGTTGCGCTGGAAGATGGCGGCAAAGTTACCTATGGTCATGGTAATGATGCACATTGAAACCAGCATCGGCCACCAGGCGGTCCCCTGAGGATCGGTCGGCGAAAAGTTCAGCATACCAGAGGCAAACACACGCATAAAGACGGCGAAACCGGCTGCCTTGGAAGCGGTGGAAACAAACGCCGTAAACGGTGTGGGGCTACCCTCATACACGTCCGGCGTCCAAAAGTGAAAAGGAACGGCCGAAATCTTAAAGCCAAAGCCCACCACAATCATCGCCGCCGCAATTAACAAGACTGCATTAGCCTCGGCAGAAATTGGCTGGTTAGACAAGACAGCAAAGCCAATATCATATAAATTGGTACGCCCTGTAAGGCCGTAAACCAGACTCATGCCGTAGAGCATCAGCGCCGTGGCAAATGCCCCATATACAAAATATTTCATACCGGCTTCTGGCGAGCGATCTTCATTTTTAAGAAAGCCAGCCAAAATATAAGAAGAAATACTGGCCATTTCTAGGCCCACGTACAGCATAATCAAGTCCGCAGAGGCAGCCATCAGGCTAAAGCCCATCGTAGCCATAATGAGCAGCGCATAATACTCAACCGCTTGCAGCCGCTTCACGTCCAGCGAGATAAGGCTGGTAAACATCAGTGTGGACAAAAAGATTACGCGGAAGACTAACGTAATGAGATCATGCCGGATCATGCCGCCCCAAATAAGTGACTGGTTTAAATCTCGGCTAAGCTGCCCATCTGGCTCGCTCCCAAAGAACCACAGCCCGAAAGTAAGCAGCAAAATGACTAGAGCGCCCCACCCTGTCATCAGGCCCACGCCGCGCTGTTTATCCGCGGGCAGCACACGGCTGTAGACCTGAATAGCAACGAGCAAAATAGCCAGGGCAATTTCTGGCACAAGGGCCAGATACCAGGAAAGTGTTGGTTCCAGGCTCACTTATGCACCTCCCAACCAGTGCAGCAGGTTTTGCGCGCCAACCTGTACAGTGTCTAAAATCGTAAACGCTTGCTGCGCCTCTTGTAAACGCGCCACAACCGGCTCTACGCCAGCCTCTACCATGGGCACAATGATTTGTGGATACACGCCAATAACAACCAAGATTACGGCGAAGCCCACCAGCGTCAGCTTATCGATAGCCAAAATCGGGCGCATGTCGTGCCAGCGGTCGGCTTCGTATTCGCCAAAGAACACTTTGCCCACGGCCCGCAGCACGTATGCGGCCGTAATCACAATGGCCAGCGCCGAAAGTATAGCAACCCAGCGGTAGTAGGTTGCCGGATTGAGTTCAAATGCGGTACCAGTAAGGCTCAAGCCATTGCCTTCCCACACGCCCAAAAAGATAGGGAATTCGGCCACAAAACCGGAAAGCCCAGGCATACCCATGGAAACCAAACCGCCAATAATGAAGGCCACCGCCGCCCAGGGCAGCACCTTACTCATACCGCTCAGGTCGTCCATGTTACGGGTATGGGCCCGGTCATATACCATGCCAACCACCGAGAAGAAGAGGGCAGTCATGACGCCGTGGCTAACCATTTGCACGCCAGCGCCAATGTAGCCGTTCATGTTCATGGCGGCGAAACCCATTGCCACCAGCCCCATGTGGCTAACGCTTGAGTAGCCAATCAGATACTTCATGTCCCGCTGGCGCATGGCAATAAACGAACCGTAAAGCACGTTGATCAGCGTGAGCAAAATGATGAACGGCATCCAGTAAACGGTGCCTTCCGGCAAAATCTGAATCCCAACTCGCATAGAAGCGTAGGCGCCCAGCTTCATCAGCACCCCGGCGTGAATCATGGAAACGGCCGTAGGCGCCGCCACGTGTCCATCTGGTGACCAGTTGTGGAAGGGGAATGTACCCGCCAATACCGCAAACCCAAGAAAGAGCGGCATAAACCAGATAATCTGCAAACCCACATCAAAATTGGCTTCCGCCCACACCGTCAAATCAAAGGTCGGTTCCGGCAGTTGGAAGTAAAGTACCAGGAAGGCGATAAAGGAGATAAAGCTACCTATTAGCAGATAAAGCGTCAGCTTCATCGCCGCGTATTCCCGCGTTTGCTTCCAGCCCCAGATGACAATCATGACGTACATGGGCAGCACCGCCAGCTCATAGAAAAAGAAGAGCAGGAAGGCATCGACCGCCACAAAAACGCCATGAACCCCGGCCACCAGCAGCATAAAGAAGGCAAAAAACTCGCGCGGCCGGTCTTCAATACTCCACGAGATAAGCGTGCCGCCCAGCCCTACAATAGCCGTCAGAAACACGAGCGTAGCACTAAGACCGTCTACCCCCAGCCGATAGCTGATGCCGATGCTGGGAATCCAGTCGCGTTGCTCCTCGAATTGCAGCGTGTTTTCCCATGGGGTGCCCGCCACCGGCAGATTGGCATTGTAGGAAAAATAGACGTAGGCTGACAAAATGAGGCCGATTATCATGGCCGCCAGCGCCAGCATTCGCGCATTTTCCCCCCGCTCTTTAGGCAGCAGGAGAATAATGATGGCCATCGCTATTGGCGACAGCGTAATGATTGATAAAAAGGGAAATTCCATAAATTCTCTTCCCGCGTAAAGAGTGTAATTGGGTAATTGCGTAATTAAGTAATTTCCCAATTACCCAATTACTGAATTACTAAAAAAGTTTGGTAATCGTATCGTTGATAAATACCAGAATCCACTGCGGCCAGATGCCCAGGCTAAGCATGAGCGCCATAAGCGGCCAGATAACCAGGTGTTCGCGCAGAGTCATGTCTGGCAAGCTGGCCCATTCTGGCTTTACGGGTCCGTGCAGCGTTTCGCCAATGCCCTTGAGAATGTAGGCCCCGGTCATCAGCAAGCCGAGCATGGAAATAGCCAGTTGCAATGTAAAAATGTTCCAGCTGCCGCGCACAATCATGAATTCACTGACGAAGCCATTTAGTCCGGGCAACCCCAGCGAAGCCATGCTGGTAAAAATGAGAATGGTGCCAAAGACGGGCATAATGGTCCAGATACCACCGTATTGCCGGAGGTCGCGCGTGTGCGCCCGGTCGTAGATTACGCCCACCAGGAAGAACATCCCCGCTGCAGACAGACCATGATTCACCATTTGGAAGACTGCCCCGCTGGTGGCCATGATGGCATCTGTAGCCGTGCCCAAATCAGCGAAGGAACGGCCGTAAGCAAAGGCCATCACCGCAATCCCCAGCACCACAAAACCCATGTGGTTAATGGAGGAGTACGCCACCAGACGCTTGAAGTCCCACTGTCCAAAGGCGGCAAAACCGCCCAGCACAATGCTTATGGCCCCAAGCCAAGCCAGAATAACGGCCGTTTGGTTCGCCTGCTGCGGAAATAGCGGAATCACCAACCGAACAAAGCCATAAGCGCCCAACTTCAGCAAAACCCCGGCCAAGATCATTGAACCGGCCGTGGGAGCCTGCGTATGGGCATCTGGCAACCATGTATGAAACGGCCAGATGGGCACCTTGATGGCAAAGGCAATGAAGAAGGCCCAGTAAGCAATTTGCTTTACAACCGCTACATCTAGCCCGGTTCCAGCCAGCGTACCGCTCGTCGTGTTCACCCAGGCGTCCATCAGCGTGGGGATATCGAACGTGCCCATAGACAGGCCAATCACCTGGATAGAAAGCAGCAGGCCCAGGCTGCCCGCCATTGTGTAAATGAAAAACTTAAACGATGCGTAGTCCCGGTCTTTGCCTCCCCACAGCTTGATGAGGAAGTACATCGGCACCAGGCCAAACTCCCAGAAAACGAAGAAAATCATCAGGTCCAGCGAGGCAAACAGGCCCAACATGGCCGTTTCCATGATGAGAAACAGCACCATGTACATCCGCACCTTTTCTTCGATGCTAAAGGAAGCCAGAATCGCCAGCGGGGTCAGAATGACAGTCAACAGGAACAGCGGCAAGCTAATGCCGTCAATACCCATGTGATAGTTGGCGCCAATGGCGGGGAACCACTCTGCCAGCACTTCAAACTGGATGTCGGCGGCCACGCGATCATAGTTAAACCACATGATGAGCACCAGCACAATGGGCACCAGGCTCAGTACAAAGCTCAGGCGGCGAATCAGATTCTTTTCATCCTCAGGCAGCAAGAAAACAACCAAAGCAGCCAGCGCCGGAAAGAAAATGGTTAAATTCAGCAGGTTATCTTGAATAAAATCCATGTGACGTACCTAGTAATATAAGCATTTAAACCCAAAAGGTTTGTTTATTAAGTCAGTTGCCACTTCACTACAAAGCCCATAGGGTCTTTAGAAGGTCTGTTGGAGCCAGCCAATAATTAAGTCTGACCAGCCAAAATTGATCAAAAAGATAATCAAAAAGGCCAGCGCAGAGGCAATGAGTCCGGAAACAAGTACATATTCCTGCACTTTCCCCGTTTGCAGCTGGCGCACCTCACGAGTCATGGCCAGGAACTGATCTTTAACCCAGTCTACACCGCCACTAACCACTGTCAGCTCAAAGCGACGGGCGTATTCGCCTATGCTATAGAAGACGCGCGCTACCAAATGCAAAATGCCGTCGATAATGCCCTTGTCCATTACTTCGAACACAACCACTTCGGAGAAGTAAACAACAGGGCGGATCAAAAGCACCTGATGCAGTTCATCCCAGTACCATTTGTTTTGCAAGAAGGTGTGCAGGGGGCCAAGCGGCCGTATCAGCGGATCTTCCTGGTCTTGAGTGAGGGGTTTACGGCCGTATACCAGATACCCCACCAAAATACCACCCAGCGCCACCACTACAGAGGTGATCAACGGTATCCAGCTCCAGGGCAGCGTTTCAATTTTGTGAGCCACCAGGTGGAGATCATACAGTTCGTGAATCGTTTCCTCAACCGTAGCCCCCACAAAGTGATGGTACAGATTGACGAAAACAGAACCTTTCTCTGTGCCCAGGAAGTTGTCGGGAATACCCACCCAACCCGCAGCAATGGCAAAGAAGGACAGCATGACCAGCGGGAACGTCATAAAGCGATTGCTCTCGTGGGCATGGTCCGCCAGCGGCGTGCGCGGCTTACCCAAAAAGGTCAGGCATAGCTGGCGCGTGGTGTAAAACGCCGTGAGGAAGGCAGCCACCGCCAGCATCACAAATACAAATAAACCTAGCGTGCTGCCATCATGGTCAAACAAATACCAGGCATCGGCAAAAATCTCGTCCTTAGACCAGAATCCGGCCGTAATTAGCGGCAAACCAGAAAGGGACATACCGCCAATGACAAACGTCCAGAAGGTAATGGGCATTTTGTGGCGCAGGCCACCCATATAGCGCATATCCTGCGGGTCTGTGTGGTGGTCATGCACGTGCTCTGCCCCGTGCTCCATCCCGTGAATCACTGAGCCAGAAGCGAGGAAGAGCAGCGCCTTGAAGAAGGCATGGGTAATCAGATGAAAGGCCGCCGCAATGTAGGCGCCAATACCTACGGCCGCAACCATAAAGCCAAGCTGTGAAATCGTGGAATACGCCAGCACGCCCTTCACGTCATTTTGGGCGACGGCAATTGTTGCCGCCATCAGGGCAGTGAACGCGCCAATGCCAGCAATTATCCAGCCAGCACTGGTGCCCTCAATTGCCACGGCAATCAGTGGAAAAATACGAATAATAAGGTAAACACCGGCAGAAACCATCGCCGCGGCGTGAATGGTCGCGCTAACGGGCGTAGGACCTTCCATGGCGTCTGGCAACCAGGTGTGCAGCGGCCACTGCGCCGATTTGCCTACCGTGCCCGTGAAAATAAGTAGGGCCATCACGCCCAACATGCCCACGCCAATCTCCATGGCCGCATGTTCCAGGCTGTGGGCACTCAGCGCTTCACTAAAGTTGAGGGTGCCAAAAACGCTGTAGAAGTAAACAATCCCTAGCAGCATCACCACGTCGGCCACGCGGGTGGTCATAAATGCCTTGACAGCGGCCTTTCGCGGCGGAATATGGGGAATGGCCCCAGGCGTGAGATGGTATTCACGCGCGTACCAAAAGCCGATCAAGGCATATGAACAAAAGCCCATGATTTCCCAGCCGATAAATAGCAGCAGCAAATTGTCTGACACGACCAGCAGCAGCATCGCCCCGGCAAACAGGCTCATTAGAGCAAAGAAGCGCGAGAACAGCGGCTCTTCCTTTCCGTGGTTAGGCGTACCGCGCTCAGTACCTCGCGGCTGACCATAGTTGTGGTAGCCTACGCTGTAGATAAAAATCATCAGCACCGCAAAAGGAACCATGAAGAGCATAACGGCCGTAAACGGATCGACCGAGACGCCTAGTTCCAGCCAGGTGCCGTTGGCGTAATCCCCAATCGGCAGCCAATCAACTGTATCAGCCACCTGCACCGGATGATGAATCAGGTCGTCTGGATGGCTCACATCGTGACTGAGAAAATTACCAAACAGATTGAAGGCGACGGTCCAGCTTAAAATCAAGGCTCCAATGACGCCAGCCCATGCCAGAACCCAGCTTAGCGTTCGATTGTTCCTGGTAAACAGCACAATCAGGAAAAACACCAGCAGGGGGCCAGCAGGAATCAGCCAGGTTAAAGTTTGTAATGTTTCTTGTGACATAAGGCGAAACTCTTCCCGTTGTTTCGGTAATCGGTAACCAGTGCTGTCAGTAATCAATTTACCGATTACTGTTTACTGATTACTGAAAACTGAGTCAGTTCTTAAGTAAGTCCAGCTCTTCCGCAATCACCGAATCGCGGCGGCGGTAGATGGAGATGATAAGCGCCAGCCCAACGGCCGCTTCGGCCGCCGCTACGGTAAGCACAAAAATAGCCCAGGCCCAGCCGGTCGGTGGGGCAATGGCCCACGGCCAATTAGGCGACGGAGCCCCGGTAAGCGCCAGGTTGTAGCGCCAAAAGGCAATCAGATTGATGTTCACAGCGTTCAGCATCAGTTCGATAGACATTAGAATCGCGACGGCATTGCGACGCGCCACAACGCCATACAAACCAATGCAAAATAAAAGGGCAGCAACGAGGAGGTACCAGGAAAGAGGTATCATGCTTCATCCTCCGAATATTCAGTGGGCCAGGCAATATAGATAGAGCCTATCAATGCTGCCAGCAGCAGGACGGAAGCAATGATGAATGGCACCACGTACCAGTTAGGACTGGCAAATGCACCGCCCAATGAGGCGACTAAATCTTGCATGGCTTCAACCGGCACGTCGGGACGGCCGCTTACAGCTTCCACGCCCCACGACCGAATAATGACCGCCGCCAGAAGCACAAACGTGGCAACGGCCGTAAACAGCCCCAAACCGCTCTGTGAATTAAATGGCGTTTCATTCGCCTGCATCATCCGCCGCGTCAACATGATGGCAAAGATAATCAAAATTGAAATCGCCCCGATATACACCAACAGCTGTACTGCCGCCAAAAAACCAGAGTCCAGCAAAATATACAGCCCGGCAACTCCAAAAAACGAAGCCATCATTGCCAGAGCGGCATGAAACAGGTTGCGGTTTGTTACCACCACAAGACCGGTTCCCAGCGTTAGCAAACTGACTAAAATAAAAATTACTTGCTCAAGCGTCACAAACCTACTCCTAAATGTGATTGTCAATGAGCCGGAACCGGTTCATGATGATCATGCGCCGACTCCATCTCATCTACCACAACAGGCTCACCCTCATTCTCAGCGATGGCCAAAATAGAGCTGCGGTCAATGTGCTGCTGCCGCTGCCGCCGCGCCACTCGGCGCAGCACCTCCAGCGCAGCAAAACCAATCAGAATATTGCTTACAAAGTGAATGCCAGCGCGCCCTGCCTCACCAACGTTCGGTAAATAATCCACAATCACGCGGTCTAGCAAAGCGACAGCCAGCAAAAGCACCAAAGTCAATGGCACCATAAACTTCCAGTTGAAGTTCAACAATTGATCGATGCGGAAGCGCGGCAGCGTGCCCCGAATCCACATGAACAAGAAGAAAATAACTGAGGATTTTGCCAACAAAATTAGCAGCCCCAAAATTCGCCCAATCTGGAAGCCGTTGGCCAGAACAAGATCCTCCCAACCCAAAAATTGGTATCCACCTAAGTAAGCCGTAGCAAACAGGCCGCACATGAACATGATGGCCATGTACTCGGCGGCCATGAACAACCCAAAAACCATGCCCGTATACTCAGTATGAAAACCGGCTACAATTTCGGATTCAGCTTCCAATAAATCAAAGGGGGAACGCCCAGTTTCTGCCAGTGACGAGACAAAAAAGATAAGGGCTGAGATTGGTGCAAAAACAATGAAGGGAATTGTCTGGGCCTCAACCAAATCCATCGTCGATAAGGAACGGGCTAAGATAATAGGCACCAGCAAAGAAAGAATCATGGGCACTTCGTAGCTAACCAGCTGTGCCACCGCCCGAAACGCCCCTAGCAGCGCATATTTATTATTCGAACCCCAGCCTGCCAACAGAATAGCCACCACAGAAACAGAGCTGATCGCCAATATGTAAAAAACACCGACATTTAGATCAACCCCGATAACGCCGGGGGCAAAAGGCAACACAGCAAACAGCAGCGCCGAGGTAATGACTGCCAAACCGGGAGCTAAAAAGTATGAAACCTTATCGGCACCAGCCGGAACGATAAGCTCCTTGGTAAGCATTTTGACAACGTCGGCAAACATTTGCAGCAGACCATATTTACCACCAACACGATTAGGACCAATGCGATCCTGCATACGGGCCAGCACTTTACGCTCTACCCAGCCAACGGCGAAAACGGCTAGCAAGGGGCCTGTAGCCACCAGAAGAATGCCTATAATATCTAGCACAACGCTAACCCAGGGTGCATCTCCCCAAACGCTCGCCAGATACTCCCCGGCCGTTAATTCAAAGATGCTTGTTATAAACTCAAGAAGGTTGAAACTCATAGCAAACTCCCCTTAAATCCATTCCAGAACGCCACGACCCCAGGCATACGCCAGGCCATCGGCCAATAAGAGGATGAACAGAATGGCAGCCCCCACGGCAAACAGGCCTAATTTATCGTAAGCGGCCGCAATCGGAAACAGGAAAACGGCTTCGATATCAAAAATGACAAAAACAAGGGCGTAAATGTAGTATTGGACTTTAAACTGCACCCAGGCATCACCTACAGTTTCCACACCACACTCATAGGTTTGCTGCTTGATGGGGTTTGGTTTTTGCGGGCCAAGAAGACGGTTAATAATAATGGGCGCCGCTGGGAAAATGGGAGCCAGCAGCACAAACAGAACGATAAATTGCCACTCACTTTGCACGGATGTCCTTCCTCCACTCGATAAGATGGGCGGGTTTGTACTAGTTCTGACGGGTATTCAATCAGTTCAATTACAAACCGTTTCGAAATGTGTAAAACAGGGCACCGCAAGCCGCAAAAGATTTCAAAAAAACCGAGAGGCGCTTTGCGGTTTACGTTGAGGAGAACAAAAGGGCAACAAAGGTAAACCCGTTTTGAAAAACTTTGTTCTCCACTTTCTGCTGAAGCAAATCTTTCAATAATAAAAACCCAACAGGATAGCGTCATAGACTCATCTGACACTGTCTGTTGGTTCTGGTAGAAGTTGCCTTTTAATGTTCACAAGGTGTTTGTGAAATATATCCCATTTACCATCTCTGTTATAACACATGCAGATGACAAGGGCAAAGTCAGGCAGTACAAAATTCTAACAGAAATGAGTTGTGGAGCAACGATTCAGAGGGGATTCACCTCAGTAGTACTATTCACGCTCTTTTTCCCTTTATCTTACGGCCGTCTTCAGTTATACTTTCTGCAATTCTGACAAAAATTAAGATAGATGCCTAATAAAATAATAAACAGTAAAAATCCCTTATGTTAGACTCCCCAATTGAATCTCAAAAAATTATTGCTGTCGATGATAACGCCTTTACCTTGCGCATTGTGCAGCATACGCTGGAACAGGCAGGCTATGAGGTAATGACGGCCGCTTCTGGGCAGGATGCTCTCAAGCTGATCAACCGTTACGGGATGCCCCATCTGGCCATTGTTGATCTGCATATGCCTGTTATGAGCGGTTTTGAATTCTGTCACGCCGTACGGGAATTCAGTGACATGCCGATCATTATGCTAACGGCCGTTAACACCGAAGAAACTATTATTGAAGGGCTGGAGCAGTACGCAGAAGATTACATCGTCAAGCCCTTCAACCCGGAAGAGCTAAAGGCGCGAGTAAACCGTGTTCTGCGCCGCATGGGCGATTATAGCTACACGCTTGAATCCACCACACGCATTGATGATCGGCTTATGGTCAATTTTCCAAATCGGGAAGCATTGGTAGAGGGCGAATCCGTTTCGCTAACGCCTACAGAAACGAAACTGCTATACATTCTGGTGCGCAACTCGGGTCGCATTGTTACCACCGACTTCTTGCTAAACCGCATCTGGCCCATGGAAGAAGCGCAGGAGGATCGGCTGCATGTGCACGTGCATCGCCTGCGTCGCAAAATAGAAATCAACCCGAACGAACCTACTTACATTGTAGCTGAACGAGGCACAGGCTATCGCTTCAACGCCATGTCAGACTCGCCAATCTAGTTCGTACAGTCTACAGGTCAAGCAGTCACCTACCTCAACCCAGCAGTTCTGCAGCCAGCTCGGTTGGCAGCGGCATTTTGCTAGCCTCCATCAGGTCAAACAAATGCGCCACGCGCTCGGCCAAAAATTGTTGCAGCAGCAATGGGTTTTGCACAGCACAATCGTTTAGCACCGCCCTGGCATCCCTGGCAGTTTGCAACAGGTGGTAGATGCAGTAGCTCACTGCCCCACTCTCCAGCAATATCTGCTGTGCCTCTTCTAAAGCAGCTAAATCCTCAATGTGTGGCAAAAGTGCTTCAAACCGCTCTTTTCCTGAATGCTCAGCCAGACGTGCATACAAAATCGCCAGATTTCCCCATCCACGCAGCCAGTCAGGCCCGGCGGGCACCTGATACACATCTGCCAGATCGTCGCTTATCTGAATGAGTTTGCCGATAAGTCTGCCAAAGTGGCGTAATTTGGCAGCCAACGCCTCGTCGGCCCCACTGGCCAAAGCCCCCAAATAAAATCCAGCTCCATAGTACGGCATGCTTTTTGCCTCGACTGTGGCCCAATAATGCCCTTCCGTGAGCACTTTTTGCACATCAAGATGCTGCCCATGGGCGGTTGTGAGATTTAGATGGAACAGCTCGGCTAACATTTTGGCCGTTTCCCATTCCCTCTCATCAGCCGCTTGCTGAATAATGCGGTAGGCAATGGACTGGAAAGCTAAGGCAAAGTTTGCCGCCTCACCAACTCCCAGCCGCCGATATAACCCTTTCGGATCATCATCCAAAAGATCATCCACCAGCACAATGCTGATGTGGCAGCAGCCAACGGCCGTTACCACCGGTTCTACTTGCTCTACGTTGCCGCCCACAGCCCGGCAGGCCAGCTCGGGCAACAGCCAGGCACGGGCCTGGCGCGCATAATGATTCCAGACTTCAATTAGTGACGGCCAGGCAGCAACCTCTGGCTGTTGCAAAAAGTACGTTCCAATATGGCTCACATCAATCATGGGGCTCCACCTTCCAGGCTACAAAGTTATCGCGTTGATTGGCTTTTGTGGGTAAAAGCCAAATGGAAATATGAAGGAGACGATTATGTGCAGCCGACCTCTGCACACAATCAGGAAGAGATTAAGGAGAAAAGGAAGGGATTACGGCCGTAACCATCCCCCCCGACAGTTAACTACCAGTCCCAATACCAGCCCCAAACTTCTGTCTTGCGAAGTTCGGATAAATCTTTGTGGTTAGAAACTTTTGTCAACTGAAGCAAGGCGGCCAGCAAGGAGTTTTCAGACTTACCAGCTTTTACCAATTCATTGAACTTTGTAATCGACATAGACTCTTTCATAATTGGTCATATCTCCTGCAAACTACTGAGCTATACCATCGTCTGTGAGTCGGTCGGTAACCCCAGGTGTCTACAGCCTTATTGTGGACACATGATAGTAAAAGCCTGAATAATGCCTCTGATTATAAAGGATTTGCTAAACAATTGCACCGATATTTTGCATAAAAATATTTGTTTTAGATGTAAATTATAGCCAGTTTGCAGCCATTTATAGCTGAATCCAGCCTCGTACTAAAATTTCTGTATAATATGCGCGTGACTACCAAAAGAACAAACGAACAGTGGCTGGCGGAGCTTCAGCCAGAACATCCTCACTTTGAAACGGCCGTCGCGGACCTGAGCCGCTTGCTCACCAATGGCCTGCGACGCGGCCTACTGTCACAAGTAAAAACGGCCGCGCCAGAATTTCACACCCAGGCAGAAGATTTCGCCCAAGAAGCTGTGCTGAAAGTGCTAGAAAAGCTGGATACATTTGCCGGACGTAGTAAATTTACCACCTGGGCCCATAAGATCGCTATTTCGGTGGCCCTCACCGAGCTGCGGCGCAAGCGCTGGCAAGACAGCTCCCTCAACAAACTGACCGAGACAGAAAGTGGCGACTACACACCCAGATTTGTGGCCGACGAAGCCCCGACGCCAGAAAACAAAACGGCGCGTGCTGAACTGCTTACCTATGTACAAAAGCTAATTGAAAATGATTTAACTGAACGGCAGCGCACGGCACTGGTAGATTCAGTCATTCAGGGAAAATCAACGAATCAAATTGCAAAAAAGCTTGAGATGAAGCCCAATGCCGTTTATAAACTGCTGCACGACGCCCGGTTAAAGCTGAAAAAGAGTCTGGCTCAAGATGGCTACACGCCAGGTGATATTTTGCAGGTGTTTGAATAGATAACGCCTTATATGGAGAACAAAAGTAGGTAAGAACTCCTGCTACAAAACCATCAAAGAAAACGAGCACACAGTTTGAAAGCAAGGTGATTTGTACCAACATGACTATTTGGAAACAGATAAAACAGCTATTTACCGGGCAAAAATCAGCCGATAAAACAGGCCAGCCATTGACAACGGAAGCGGCAACGGTTCCGCTCAGCGATGAAATTCTGGTCGACTTAATGCAGCGCCTGGAAAAGACAGCAGAGAACGCTTACTGCTGTGAGGAAGTATTTGCGTTGCTAGATGAGTACGTGGAGCTGGTTGATGACGATGAAGAGAGGAAAAGATTGATGCCTCTCGTAAAAAATCATCTTGACGTCTGTACAGGCTGTCGTGAGGAATACGAAGTTTTGCTGCACGTACTAAAAACGGCCGAATCTGAATAGGGGCATAGCCAACTTTGTTGACACAACTATCCTTCTAACCACACCCCAATCATTCAATCATTAAATTTCCACCCTATAAAGAAAAGGAGCAAAAGATGGCAAAAGCAATATGGAATGGTGTAATTCTTGCAGAAAGCGACCATACAGAAATGGTCGAAGGCAATCATTATTTCCCCCCCAGCTCAATTAATCGTGAATATTTTAAAGAGAGCAGCCACAATACCGTCTGCCCCTGGAAAGGAACCGCCAGCTACTACACGATAGAGGTAGACGGCAAAAAGAATGAAAATGCGGCCTGGTTTTACCCGACGCCTAAAGCGGCGGCCAGCAATATCAAAGACCACGTCGCCTTTTGGCGCGGCGTAACGGTGGAATCATAGAGGACGCCATGTTATTAGCCGGAGATATTGGCGGCACCAAAACGGTGCTGGCGCTTTTTCCTACCTCACATTCCGACGCGCCTCTGCATCCTCTTCATCTACAAACGTTTCCCAGCGGGCAATTTAAGTCGCTAGAAGCAATCATTGCCCAGTTCCTGCAAGATAAAGATGTGGTTATTGAAGCAGCCAGCTTTGGCGTTGCGGGTCCTGTAGTGAACGGCCGTTCGCAGATCACAAATTTGCCCTGGGTCGTAGACACAACCACCATTGCAGAAACGCATCACTTTGAACAAGTTGTCTTGCTAAACGACCTGGAAGCCATTGCCAGCGCGGTGCCTCATTTACAGGCCAATGACCTGGCCGCCATTAATGAAGGTCGCCCTGAACGTGGCGGGGCTATTGCGGTAATTGCACCCGGCACCGGCCTGGGCGAAGCGTTTCTTATTTGGGACGGCCAGCGCTATCAGGCTCATCCGTCTGAAGGCGGACACGCCTCGTTTGCCCCCACAACGCCAGACCAGCGCGCTCTGCTCGCTTTCTTAGAGCAAAAGTATAGTCATGTCAGCTTTGAGCGCGTTTGCTCTGGCAGCGGCATTCCCAACCTGTATGCCTTCTGGCGGCAAGACGGCCGTTACCCAGAACCTGACTGGCTGCGTGAAGAAATTAGCCAGGCAAGCGATCCTACCCCAATCATTGTGAAAGCTGGATTGGCGAAAACGGCCGAGATTTGTACGGCAACCGTGCAGCTGTTTGTCGATATTCTGGCCGGAGAAGCCAGCAACATGGCCCTTAAAGTGTTGGCAACTGGCGGGGTCTTTTTGGGCGGTGGCATTCCTCCGCGCCTGCTTAACCTGCTGCAAACAGACCGTTTTATTTCCCGGTTTGGCGATAAAGGCCGATTTACAGCGTTACTGCAAAACATGCCCCTGCAAGTGATTTGTAATCCACAAACAGCGCTGCTGGGGGCTGCCTGGGGTGGGCTGGATTTACTGCATGAGTAATCAATCGTTTACGCTGCACATCTATGATGACAGCGCAGCATTTAACCAGGCAGCTGCCCAATTGCTTGTCATGTTGGGCAAAGAAGCAGTGGCGGAACACGGCCGTTTCAGCCTGGCGCTATGTGGGGGCGGCACACCAACTGGCGTGTACGAACTTTTAGCAGAGCATCCCTTTTGCCAGCAGATGCCGTGGCAGCAAACGCACCTCTTTTGGGGCGACGAGCGGCTGGTTCCGCCAGATGATCCGGACAGCAATTACGGGCAGGCAAATGAGCTAATGATCAAAAAAGTGCCGGTTCCCGCTGACAATGTGCACCGAGTACACGGGGAGCTGGACATGGAAACGGCCGTTGCCGACTACACGCACCAGCTGCAAAACTTTACCAGCGACGGAAAAATACCCACTTTGGATGTTGTGCTGCTGGGGATGGGAAGCGACGGCCACACCGCCTCACTTTTTCCTGGCTCCCCAGTACAGCAGGCAGAGTGGGTCGTGGGGGTAACGGCCGATTACGACGGCCGTCCCGCCCAGCGCCTCAGCCTCACGCCAAAAGTGATCAACAGCGCCCGGCATGTCATCTTCCTGGTCACCGGACAGAGCAAAGCCAAAACCTTACAGCGGGTATTGTACGGCCCATACCAGCCAGTCAAGCTACCCGCTCAGCGCATTCAACCCAGCAAGGGCACGCTTACCTGGCTCACCGATACGGCCGCAGCCCAGGAACTCAGCCAATTAACCAAACCTTCGTAGCCGCGCTTTCTTAGCGCGCAAAGCGAGGATTGGAATCCTCGGCTACAGCCTTCTAAGCAAGGAGACATTTCATGACCGTAACCGCCCGCAGCCTGCAAAACCTGCAGGTGCAAATCCAGGCCAGCAACCACCAAATTTTGGCCGATGAGCCGCTTAGTGTCGGTGGCGACGACAAAGGCCCCAGCCCGTATGACCTGCTGCTCAGCTCGCTGGCCGCCTGCAAAGTGATGACCGTCCACATGTACGCCCGGCGCAAAAAGTGGCCCGTCGAGACCGTCTCAATCAGCCTTACCCACCGCAAGGTAGCCGCCGATGAGTGCGAGGATTGCCAAACAGAGGGCAAAATGCCGGTCGATATTATCGAATGCGAAATCAGCTTTGAAGGGGAATTAGACGAGGTGCAGATTAAGCGTCTGGCAGAAATTGCCGACCGCTGCCCGGTGCAGCGCACGCTCACCAGCGAGACAAAGATACGAACGGCCGTTGTTTAACCCAGGAGCAACTGCTCTAAGCGCAAGCTTTGCACCGTTTCGGCGCTCAGCCAGAACAAGATGGTCATCAATATAGCGGAAGTCAGGCACCAGGGGCAGGTGGCGCCAATAACAAACGGCTCCAAAAAGGTGAAGTAAAGCGAGAAAAGTACGCCCAGCAGCGTCAGGGCCAGCAGCGCCCAGGGAATAATGCCCAAGAGTCGCGTCGAGCCAAGCAGGCTTGCGCTCCATGTAAGCAGGATGGCCAGATAGCCTAGCGCCCCCCACAAACCCACGGGAATGTCTAGAATCTCTCCGTATTCGCTTTGCTGGATAATCTGGCAGGCGCCGTTAGGGTAACAAATGTTGGTTTCAGCAATAGAGGAGAGATAGAGCATGATACCGAAACCCACCATAGCCAGCAGAGGAATGGCCCACCAGCCGGAAACCGGAATAATGGCTCGTTTATTGAGCCGGTAAACCGTCAGTGCCACCACGCACACCATGCTCACCAGGGCAACAATCGCCAGCGTATTGCCCACGGGGTCCATCGTCAGACGTTCAGTTACGGCCGTTCCCCCCATCCCCTCCTGCCACACCGCTGCTTCAAAGACAACCCACTCCCAGGCAAGCAAAAATGCAGCCAACATTGCCAGTCCAGCAATAATCCAAATAATCTCTCTGCGCCGCCAGAATTCAGACATGCTATTATTCTAGCCTACTTTTGCCGTGATTAGCCTTACAATTTCGGCACTTTGAGCAATTATTAACAGTTGTAAAAAAGAGCAAAAAGGTACCCTGCATGCGCGCGCACACAATTTCCCCTGCCACAGCCAAGTGGCCCACCCTGCTGCTGCTTTCCCTGGCCGAACTGCTGGGGATGGCCGTCTGGTTTTCTGCTTCGGCCGTTGTGCCCGCCCTCACCGAAGCCTGGACGCTTAGCGACGGCGGGCGCGCCTGGCTCACCATGTCGGTGCAGGTTGGCTTTGTCGCTGGCGCACTTGGCTCGGCGGCGCTCAACCTGGCAGACCGACTGCCCACTCGCTGGCTATTTACCGCGTCAGCCATGCTGGCCGGGCTGGCGACGCTGCTAATTCCCCTTTTGGCCAATGGCCTGGCGCTAGCACTGCTGCTGCGCTTTCTCACGGGGATGCTGCTGGCCGGGGTCTACCCCGTGGGCATGAAAATCATGGCCACCTGGACGCAAAAGGATCGCGGCCTGGGCATCGGTTTGCTTGTAGGAGCCCTGACCATTGGCTCCGCTGCCCCCCACTTGCTAAACGTGTTTGGCGGCGTAGAGGCCTGGCAGCCGGTGCTCTATCTGGCTGGGGGCCTAGCCCTGCTGGGTGGCCTCATTGGCGCGCTATTTGTGCGCGAGGGCCCCTACCGCAGCCCATCGCCGCCGTTCAACTGGCGCCAGATCGGCACTATTTTGCGCCAGCGAGAAGTGGTGCTGGCTAACCTGGGCTACCTGGGGCACATGTGGGAGCTGTATGCCATGTGGTCCTGGATATCGCTTTTTTTGCTGGCAAGCTTTACGGCCGTAAACGTTTCATCCACTTGGGCCAGCCTTACGGCGTTTGGCGTCATTGCCATTGGCGGATTAGGCAGCCTGCTGGCGGGGCAGCTGGCGGACCGCTACGGCCGTACCACTATCACCATTGCGTCATTAGCGACTTCTGGACTGTGTGCTCTTGGCGTGGGCTTTTTGTTTGGCGGCAATCCGCTGCTGCTGGCGGTGGTCTGCCTGGTATGGGGCTTTGCCATCGTGGCCGACTCGGCTCAGTTTTCCGCCGCCGTCAGCGAGCTGGCGCCTCGCGAATACGTAGGCACCGCGCTAACGCTGCAAACCAGCCTGGGATTCCTCTTAACCCTTTTTACCATTCGCATGGTGCCGCCGCTGGAAACGGCCGTATCCTGGCGCTATGCCTTTGCCTTTTTGGCCATTGGCCCAGTCGTGGGCATCTGGGCCATGTGGCGTTTGCGGCGCTCACCCGCTGCCGCAAAGCTGGCTGGTGGTCAGCGATAATCGTCCCAACGAACAGGCTTTGGCAAATCATCAGGATAGATGACTTTGGGATCGACCGACATCAGTAGCGCTATTAATTTTGCTGCCTCATCACCTTGATTCAAAACGCTGTGTTTCAGATACGGCCGAATGAAAACAGTCGTGCCTGCCTCAATTTGATGGCTCTCATCTCCGAGCGTGACTTGAACACAACCAGACAGGAAGGTCAATGCTTCTTCAAACTCATGATAACCCATCGGCAACCTGCGCAAGGAGGCCGCCCTGGCCCTCGGCGAACTGGCGGACCCGGCCTCGGCCC
>JBHIWP010000071.1:0-18672 GCA_041987425.1 Promineifilaceae bacterium (SeqCode)
GCAGCGAAGGCCAGTGCGCCAAGCGCCAGCCACCAGGGCACCACCGAGAGCTGACCAATCCCTGTAACCCCTTCGGCAATAAGGTAACGATGACCAATCCAGTCCACCAGCCGCCCCAGCAGCGTGCCAAAAATGAGGCCGAAAAAGCCACCCAGCAGCCCCAACATCGCCGCCTCCACCGTAAACAAGGCCCGAATCTCCCCGGCCGAGGCGCCCAACGCCTTCAGCACGCCAATTTCGCGGGTACGCTCGTAAATGGCCATCATCATGGTATTGGCCACGCCCAGCGCCGCCACCAGCAGCGCCAGCCCGCCCACGGAGCCAAGCAGCGCCTGCATCAGCGCCAGAACCTGGTTGGCAACACCCAGGATAGCCTCCAACGATTGCGTTTCCAGCCCCAGATCCTCGATTTGGAGGGATACGGCCGTGATGGCCCCCAAATTTGTCGCCTGCACAATCAAGCCATCATACCCTTTTGACTGCAAAATATCTGACTCGCCAAACCACCAGGAGAGGATCGCTTCCCGCTCTGCCAAACCCAGCTCGATGATATTGTTGTCCAGACCCTCACGCACGCCAATAATTCGGCTGGGGAAGCTCCCCGTTTCGCCCCGCGGCAGTTGGGTAATCAGAAAAACTTCTCGGCCGATGAGGGCCTCATACGATTGTCCTTCCTCCAGCAGCGAATCGGCCAGACCCTGCACCAGAACCACTCCCGCAGTGGCGCGACTGTCCATGTGTGAGCCTGCCAGCGGTTCCGGGTTGGTGCCAAAGGTGAACTCTGGCTCGTTGCCGTCCGTCACGCGAATGGGAAGCGAGCTGTCGCCATAGGACAGGGCAATCTCCATGCTAAAAGGCAGCCTTAGCTCCGGGGTTACGCTGGTCACGCCAGGAATTTGCTCAATTTGGGCCACAAGTTCCGGCGTAATAGGCGTTTGCGCCTCTGGCTCGGCAAAAGGGTCAAACGCGTCTGGCTCCCCATAAATGGGGCGGACGAACAGGTTTTCCAAACCGATGGACTCGAAATTGCGCTGCACTTCGCGCTGTACACCCACGCCAAAAGAAACCATGGCCACCAAAGTCACAATGCCAATTAGCACGCCGCCCGCCGTAAGCACGTTGCGCACCGGGCGGCGGCGCAGGTTGCTCAACGCCTGGCGCACGATGTCACTAAATTGGAGACCTTTCTGAATAGGACGCAGAATATCTTGATCTAGATTAGAAAAATCAGGCTGATGTCGCACGCCGACCGCTTCGCGTACAGGTAAATCAGGGTCCAATTTTTTGCTTATTTCTTCAACGATGTGGCCGTCGCGGAGCTTGACGATGCGGTCGGCGTAAGCGGCAACTTCTTCGTCGTGCGTGACAACGATGAGCGTGATGCCTTGCTCGCGGTTCAGCTCTTGCAGCAGGGTCATGACCTCTTCCCCCGTTTTGGAGTCGAGGTTGCCGGTAGGTTCATCGGCCAGAATGAGGCTGGGGTTGTGAATGAGAGCCCGGGCAACGGCCGTTCGCTGCTGCTCGCCGCCAGAAAGTTCGGTGGGGTAATGGTCCAGCCGATGGCCCAGCCCCACCTTTTCCAGCAGCGCTTTAGCCCGCGCTTCCCGCTCGGCCGCACCAACGCCTGCGAGCATCAGGGGCACGGCTACATTTTCCAACGCAGTAAGCCGGGGCAGCAGGTTAAAGCTCTGGAAGATGAAGCCAACCCGCTGGCGGCGGTGCAGCGTACGGTCCGCTTCGGTGGCGGTGTGCAGCGCCGTACCGTTTAGCCACACCTCGCCCGTGGTGGCGCGGTCTAGCCCGCCCAGCAGGTTGAGCAACGTAGATTTGCCGGAGCCAGACGGCCCAACCAGGGCCACAAATTCGCCCGGCTCAATGGTCAGGTCTACGCTGCGCAGCGCCTGCACATCCATACCGCCACGCTCAAAATGGCGAGTGAGGTTGGTGAGTTTGATGGGATCTATCATGGGGTGGGTTTTTCAGTATTCAGTAATCAGTACGTTCAAACCAATTACTGAATACTGCTTACTGACTTACTGTAATGACTCCGCAATCGCCAGCGCCTCTTCCCCGGTCAGGTCGCCGCCGATCCAGTATTGAATCTCGCCTTCAGACCAGTTGAGCAGCGTACGGCCGTCTTCCGTGTACAACATACCAGTCACGCCGCGCACGGTTACGCTCTCACCGCCTTCTTCTGGGGCCAGGTGAACGGCCGTACGCCCCTGGGCAATGGTGAAGGAACGGCCGTTCGGCAGGCCATATCGCTCTACAATCGCGCCGCGCACGTTGGTCGTCTCGCGCAAGGTGGCTTCGTTGGGCAGGCTGGTGGGGCTAAGCAATGCAAAGTCTGGCTCAACCGCGGCCGCTGCTTCCAGCTCATCCTTATCCGGCAATT
The DNA here is from genome assembly GCA_041987425.1 of Promineifilaceae bacterium (SeqCode). Taxonomy (GTDB): domain Bacteria; phylum Chloroflexota; class Anaerolineae; order Promineifilales; family Promineifilaceae; genus Leptofilum. Next base: position 2,396 of record JBHIWP010000071.1, read on the forward strand.
CAATGTCGGCGGCATTAATCACGGTTGCGCCGTCGGGAATGGTAAAGGTGAAAACGGCATCATCCACGCCCTGATTTAGCTCCAGGAAGGTAGCACGGGCCACGCCAGACCCAAGCGTGCCGCCCACGTACTCAATGCCCACGGGGACGCTGTCGCCATCGCGCAGCCAGACGTTCAGCAGGCCGCCCGCAGCGCGCACTTCCTGCGGCATTTGCTCGGGGATAGGAATGAGGCGCACGGTGTTAACGGCCGTATCCCCCACCACGTCTGACCCCGCCCGCTCGGCGGTGAAGTATTCCAGCAGCTTCGCTACCACTTCTTCGGAAGTTTCAGGATCATCGGCTTCGTCAAATTCGCTTTCCGGATCAAAATTATGGTCGAATTCATGCCCGGCCATTTCTTCGGCAAGGCGTGCGTACATCTCTGCAAACGTGCCGGTTAGCACCACGTTTTCCGTGGGGTTCCACAGCCAAAACTGCGTACCGTCGCCTACAGCAATCGTGCCGATGAGCCCGGCATCGTCGGCCGTTAGCACCTCGATACGAAAGGCAGGCTCACCGTTGGGTCCCGCATTCAGGCGGCCCCAGGCTTCTACCGTGCCGCTCATTGCCTGCTCTGGCGTGTCCACAGCCACTTCTACAATGGCGTGACCATCTGTGATTGACTGGCTGGTTTCTAAAGCTTGCACCAGCAAATCTTCTGCAGTGGGAATAACAAAGGCGCCAATAGCTACGGCCGTTACTGCCAATACCGCCAGCGCCAGTAAAATGCTCAAAAATCGTCTTCGTGTTTGCATAAGTTTAACTCCCAATTTGATAGATCGTCGTTTTTGCACAATCAACCCTCTAAACACCACGCCTCAACTAATTGTGACACGAAAAAGGCCGGTCTGTGTGTGCAAACGGCCGTTCTCATCCAGCATTCAGGATTTTTATGCATAGATTTGGCACATTTTCTTTGCCTCGCTCCCTAACCTGCGCCACAATAAGAACGTTACAACAACCAAGCAAGCGTAGGAGCAACCGTCTGACTGTGCAAGATTTAGCGGCAATATGGCAAGAAATCGAGAGAACGGCCGTTTCGGCCGGACTCGACCCCACAAAGTTTAGCGATACTCACCGAGAGATCCTGGCCCACATCGTTACCTTTTTGCAGCAACCCGCTGCGGCTCCCGCTGCGCCAACCGAAGAGAAAAGCGGCTGGAGCAAATGGCTGCCGCTGCTGGCCTCCGAAAAAAATGGAGAAGTGAAACGACCGTCCACCCCACCACCTGCCCCGCTCATTATTTGCGGCGAACCGGGCACCGGCAAAACCACATTCCTTAACGTGTTGGACGTCGTGCTGCGCCGCGTTTTTGCGCTGCCAGACAACATCCAGCCCGTGATGCGCAAGAACAGCTATAGCTATGTCGTAAACAAGCGGTTTATGAACGGCCGTCCCATTAGCCTGCTCTCCGTAAAAAAGTGGGCCGATCTGCTTCACTTTTACACCTGGGATCGCGACAGGCACGGCCTGGTGGCAGCCGATCGCGCGGCCTTCATTCAGGAAACGCTGCGCCCCATGCGGCTCATCTTTGCCGACGAGGTAGAGATGACGGGCTACGCGCCCACCCTGCCAGACCTGGCGCGGCAGGGGCTGCTGGTCGTTGGCACCTCTAACCAGCACCGCTTTACCCAGCTGGAAGAGATGCTGGTAGCCCCGCGCATCTATCGCTTTGGCGGCGTCGACTTGCGGGCTGGCAGCCCTGCCGATGCCGTGGTGCAGGCCAGCGACCCGGCCTGGGAAACTTTTAATCGGCTGCAAAAACGCCCTGCGGAGCAGTATGAGCGTCTGGCTTACCAGCAGGAGCAAATTGAAGGAATTCTCTTTGTGCGGCTGGATTTTGCTACGGCCGTTCGCGCCCCGCTGCTGGAAAACGAGTGGGCCAATTTTGTGCACACGCTGCCCTGGCAGGTGGACGAACCCCTCGTTTTTCTGCTGGACAACTTTTCATTGAACATATTACGCACGGACTACAACGCCATCATCCGTTTTGTGTCGCTGTTTGATCTGATTGAGCAGCAGGGGATTGGCGTGCTGGTGCGCAACGAGGCGGCAGATGCAGAGCTTTCTCGCGAGGCGCTGAGCCACATGAAGGTCACGATCTATGCTGCGCGGGGCATCCCTGAAGCGATCAAGGTAAAAACGGCCGTGGGCATCGACCGCTGTATTTCCCGAATTGGCCAGGGCGGGCACAAAGCGCACCAATATTTATCTACCCACAAGCAAGAGAGCGAGAACGCTAAATAAGCACAGTCATAAATCAGCGTCAGTTGCGTTAATCCGCGTTCTATTGTTCTTTAAGTGCTTGCCAGCCCAGCGGCACATTCCCCCATTCAACCTGTTTCGCTCCTAAAAAGGTAGCCAACGAAGCGACAGCCTTGCCAATCTCGCGCACCGTTTTCTTGTTTTTCGGGGCGCCCGGTTCAGCATATACGTTGTGGACGTGCAGGGCATTGGTTTTGCGGTCCATTTTGGGGTCGATACGGCCGATTAGCTGGTCGCCATGCAAAATAGGCAGCACGTAGTAGCCATACTGCCGTTTGGCCTTGGGCACGTAAATTTCGATGCGGAAGTAAAAGTCCCACAGCGCCTCGGTGCGGTCGCGGTCGCAAATGAGGTTGTCGAAGGGGGAGAGAAGCGTGGTGCGCGGCTGCCAGTCGCCCTTTTGCAGCTGGCGCAGCAAAGGCAGGTCAGCGGCGTGCAGGTAATACGCATCGGACAGATTTTCAACAGTTACGGGGATGAGGATTTCTTCTTTAACAAGCTGGCGCAGAACGGCCGTCAGGCTCGGATACATGCCGCGCGTGTAGTGGCCCTTGATTTGCTTTACCGTCGCTGCTCCCAGAGCCCGAATGGCCTTTTGGGCCGCAAAGCGGCACGCTTCTTTGGCCGTCCACTCCTCTTGTGGCGTCCACTCGGGCCAAAACTGCTCTGCCAGGCCCCACTTGCGCTGGTTCCCTGCCCGTTCCACGGTAAGAATCTGCCCGTTTGTCCACAAATAGTCCAGCACAACGCCGACGTAACGGCCGCTTGACCAGTGTGAGTCGTAACGCATATGCTCTTCCGTTTCGATCTCCCGCGAAAACAGCGGCCCTTCTTGCTTGAGTCGCACAAGAATGTGGTCTTTCAGCTCCAGGACACCGGGATGATCGTCAAACCATTTTTGGTATTTGGCGGCGCGGCGCGGATCTTCTTGCTGCTTACGCATCCCCCAGTTGAAGACGGGATACTCCTCAGTGAGAACCAGCGACGCGGCATGGGCCCAATATTCAAACAGGGCCTTTTTCTCCCAGCGCAAGCGCTTCAATTCAGCTACATCAAACTGCCCCAGGCGGCTCCACAGCACCAGCAAATGGGTGCGCTCCACCGCACGAATGGGGTCAAGCTGTACGCAGCCCAAATCCCGAATCACGTCCAGCATGGCTGGCTTTGGCTGGTTGGTTAAATATTGGCGGGTAATAGCCAATCGACGCAAATCCTGGCGAGTGAGCGTTAGTTGGGCAGTCATCGATTACTCCTGGTTTTTGCCGCGGAGATCGCGGAGGGCGCTGAGAAAAGAGGTCAGCTTTTGTTGCAGCATTATACGTGCCTAATGTATTCAGAACAAGCGTTCGCAAAAGGAAAGGCGAATCACGAATTTAACGAATGAACGAATGACACAAATATTTTTGAAAAATTCGTCTTATTCGTCGATTCGTGCCCTTCGTGTGTTGGTTTTCAGCCAAATTGGAACCAATGGACAGGAACGGTGTATTGTAGGTTAGATGGCACGTTCTGGAACGACTGATACCGCCACTGCAGAGGCAACTTTAATTGAGCAGGCCCGGCACGATGATGCAGCCGCCTGGGAGATGCTGGTGCGCCAGCACCAACAGGCTGTGTTCCGGCTGGCATATCTGCTGCTGCACGACCCTGCCGAGGCGGAGGACATGACGCAAGAAGCGTTTGTGCGGGCCTATCTGGCACTGGATACGTTTGATGTGGAACGGCCGTTTAAACCGTGGCTGCTGCAAATAACGCGCAACCTGGCCAAAAACCGGCTGCGCAGCCTGTCGCGCTACTGGGCCATGATGAAGCGCTGGTGGCAAGAACAGGACCCCGTTGCTGAGCCGGCACACATTAAGCGAGGCGAATCGGCCCTGCTGTGGCAGGCGGTACAGAAGCTGCCCGCTATTGCTCAGGAGGTTATTTATCTGCGCTACTTTTTGGAACTGTCCGAAGCGGAAACGGCCGCAGCCCTGGACGTACCTACTGGCACAGTAAAGTCGCGGCTACATCGGGCTTTGCAGCAGTTGAAGGGCGTGATTGAAATGGATTATGTTGAGTTAAAGGATGCAATCTAAATGCGAGAAATTGGTCCAATCTGGCAGATTGGACCAATTTAAGAGTAGACGATGACTGAGATGAACAGTTCGTTTGAGAAGCAGGTGCGGCAGTGGGCAGCGACGTTTGAGTATCCGCCAACGCCGGATATTGTCGGGAAGGTACGGCCGTTGCGCACGCCACCAGCACAATCAGCATGGCAATCAAACCGTCGCCTGGCCTGGGCCTTAATTGCCCTGGCATTGGCGGCCAGCCTGCTGGCGGTGCCCGGCGTGCGCGCCGCCCTGGTAGAAATTTTACGCGCCGGAGGAATCACCATCTTTGTGGGCGAAGAGGCGGCCGTGGATGAAGTGCCGCCGCTGCTGCACGAACAGCTGCCCGCCTTTACGGAACCGATTGCGCTAGAGGAAGCCCTGACGCGGTATCCTGACCTACGGCTGCCTGCGGAGCTGCCGCCGCCGGATGATGTGCTGCTGCACGAGGAGCCCATTTGGGATACGGCCGTTATCTTCCTGTGGCGCGACAAGGCAGATCCGCAGCAAATTGCGCTGAGCCTGTACCAGATCAACGTGGCCCAATACGCCTACAAAGGCACTGAAATATTGGAGGCCACGGAGGTTAACGGCTACCCGGCCTTCTGGCTCATGGGACCGCACTATTTCCGGCTGCGAGATAGTGCCGTGCGGGCCGGGGATGCGGAAGAATGGCTGTTTGTTGAGGGCAGCGTGCTCATCTGGTGGGAAGAGCGAGTAACCTACCGCCTGGAAGGAGCCACCAGCCTGGAAGAAGCGCTGCGAATTGCTGAATCATTACAAGCTGTTGAGCGATAAATTACAAGAAGGAGTTTTGTCATGCGTAAAAAATGGATTTTGGTGATAGGTTTGTTGATGATGATTGGTCTGTTTTTCGCGCCTTCTTCGGCGCGGGCAGGTGGCTGGGCGACCTTGACGCTGTCTGAACTACCTGAAGAGGTCGTAGCGGAACGGCCGTTTACCGTGGAATTCCTCTTGCTGCAGCATGGCCAAACACCTCTTTCCGGCGCAGACGTGCATTTTGAGATCAGAGCCGTGCATCCGGCCAGTGGCGAGCAGCTCGTTGTGGAGGCCGAACCGGGGAAAGCGCTAGGAACCTATATGGCAACGTTGAGCCTGCCTCAATCGGGCGAATGGCAGTGGGAGGTTGAGGCCTTTACGGCCGTCTATACCATGCCGCCGCTGACGGTAAGCGAGCCAGCAGCTGTGGCTAATGCAGCGAATGAGGGTGGAACGGCCGTTGGGGCAACGCCCGTTGCCTGGCAGCTAATTTTGGGCTGGACGGCCGCAGCAGGGGCCGTTTTGTTTCTGTTCCTCTGGGCGCGGCAGCAAACCCAGGTGCGGCTGGCGGGGGTACTGCTGCTGGGCCTGTTGAGCCTGGCTGGCTTTGCCTTGTATTCCCAGATGCCACAGCCAGTGCTGGCAGAAAATGAAGCCGCCACCGTGCCCGCCATCGCCCCAGAAGCCATGGGCGAGGCGCTGTTTGTCGCCAAAGGCTGCATTCAGTGCCACACCAACGATAACGTGACGATGGCCCAAAATTTGTTCGAGATAGGCCCAGATATCACCTTCGTGAAGCGCGCGCCAGAATACATGCAGGCCTGGCTGGCAGATCCGTCTGCCCTAAAAGCCGACACACAGATGCCTAATCTACACCTGAGCGAAGCGGAAATCGAAACGTTAGTTGCCTTTTTGCAGCAGGAATAAGTTATATCCGCAGATTTCGCAGATTGACGCAGATTAGAAGTCGTTTTGGCAGTAAAGTTGATAAGGCAAACGAGCCCCGACCGCGCTCCAGTTTCTAACTTCCCTAAACAAAAATCTGCGAAATCTGCGCTAATCTGTGGATTTTATATCTCGTCGGGCCAGTCAGCGTGGGGTCGCTGGTCGCGGCAGATTTCCAGCAGGCGATCTAGCATGTCGTGCCGCTCGCAGTAGAGGATGATTTCTTTGGCCAGTTCGGGCTTGGTAGCGTTTGGCAGATCTTCTTCATCGATGCCTAAATTGAAGCACAGATCTTCCAGCTCTTCTTTGTTGAAGTAACGCACCATCAATTCCTTCAGTCGGATGCGATTTTGTAGCAGAACTTCGGCATGCTCCTCGTGCAGAACGGCCGTATAAAATTCGGCTACGGCCAGCTTGCGGGTAGAAATGCTGTTGCGCTGCTCAAGGCTCATCTCGGCCAGGGTGCGTTCGTGGCCGTCGGGAATAAAGATGGCGTCCCAGCCAAAGATGGGTTGCCCCTTGGGTGCAGCGGCGATGGTGCCGCTCAGCGTGCCGGTAAAGACGGCCACACGGCCGTCTGGCGCATGATAGGCCAGCTTGGTAACGGCCGTTGCGATGCGATCTTCAAACGGCCGTAGCATTTTGCAAATACCGTCTACGCCAACGCCGTCTATAAACAGCCCAGCCACGTTGCCCGGCAAGTTGCGCCAGGCGCGGATCATCAGGTTGGTTTGCTCCACTAAAAACGGCAGGTAGGGCAGCATGGGCCGAATCGCCATCACCTTGCGCCGCAGCAAGATATCAATGTCGGTCGTTACCACATCTTCCACGTTGTAGCGGTACCAGACGAGATTGGCAACCTTGCCTAGCAAAAACTGGTAATCGTTGAACTTATTTTCCGAGGCGGTAACAAAGTAAAGGCGATCTATTCGTTCTCTTGGCATGGCCTATTATTGTAAACAGAAAGACCCCGATTTGAAAGAGGAATCGAGGTCTTTCTACTTTTTTAGGGCAACGACACCGTAGGCTGCCCGGCGTTGCTAAGGATCAGGCTGGGTTCTCCGCCGCTGGCCGCAAGCTGCATGATGTGGCGCTGTGGATAGTAGGCCTGCAGCGCTTCCTCGTCGAGCTCGGGAAACTGGGCGGCTTCGAACAACGGCCGTTCATTTTCCACCAGCACAAAGATGAGATCGCCTGCGGCCGTTTCCGTCACCTGGGCATAGGAATGATGATCGGCTCCATAAAGCAGCCGTTCCTCGCCATTCCCATCGGGCTGAATGCGCCACAGGGCCGAGGCAAAAAAGCTGAAGTACATACCCTTTTCATCCATCGATTCCCCACCCAGCGAATTCCGCTCTGTGTAGTACAACGTGCCGCTGTGCTGTCCTGCGAAAACCAACTCTACTGGCGCGGAGGTGGGAATAACCGTCACTTCTGTGCTGTCTGGCGTGCCGGTTACAAGCTGATTGCCGTCCGTCTCGCTGCCGCCTTCTTGCGTTTGCCAATCGTAACCGGTTACGGCAAACCAGCGATCGCCAGCAGGATTGAGCACCAGGTTGCGCAGCGGCCTGTCGAAACCGGGTAGTTCGGTGCCGGTTGCCATGTCAAAACGGCCGATGCCGATGTTGGTACAGTTGGTGGTGTAGAGCAGAATATCTTGTGCCGTCCATTCCAGCACGGCCATGAGGTAGCCATAAGAGGTGCCGCCTTCGTTCTCATACAGCACATCGCTAATGGAGCGGCCGCCACCGCCGCAGCCGCCGTCCGGGGCCTGCCAGATTCCAACCATTTCTGGCGTGCCGATTACACCGTCCTGGCTCAAATCGACAGTCCAAACGCCCATTACTGGCCCACCGGGCTGTTCATCCGTAGGTTGGGTGTAGTCACCCGTGGGGCGCATATAGGCAACGGTACGGCCGTCTGGCGACCAATCGCCTGGCAGTACATAAAATGTATCCTCAGCCACCGTTTGCACCGCACCAGCCAGATCAGAAACTTGCAGGCGGCTGGTTGTGCCGTCAAAAACGTAAAAGAGCAGGTGTTGGCCGTCTGGGGACCACTTGAGGTAGCGCAACGTACAAAAGCTGCCTTCGGGGCACGGTTCTGCATAAACCGTGACCGGCTCGCCATCGGGCAGCGTGCGGATAAAGAGCTGGTCTTCCTGCACGTAGGCGATGGCGTCAGCGGATACGGCCGTCAGGTTGTCAACCGTTTCGCGTACGGGCGGCGTGGGAATCGCTGGCGCTTCAGCCAGCACCTTCGTCGGCTCGGGCAGTTGGGTAGGAACGGCCGTGGGGTCAGTCGGTTCCGACGTTGGCTCATCGGTGGCAGCTTCCAAAATTGGTTCAGCAGTGGTTGCAGTAGTCGATTCAATAGCTGGTTCGCTGGCTGGTGAACCAGAGCTAACGGCGCAGCTCACCAACCCAAACAGGATAAAACAAGCGGCAAACAATAGACGCTTCATAGCAAAATTCTCCTCATTAAAAAAGTGGGATCTACTGTTGTTGTAATGGGTAACGGATTAGTGCAGGAAGTGGTTGCTTTCAGGTCAGCAAGTAAACAGGGGCAATTCGAACATTTTAATTTCCTGCTTTTTGTAATCGGCAAAAAGCTTTTGCAGAAAACGATGGACGTTTGGGCCGATTACATCACATACAACACGAGCAGTATAAAACTGGCAAATCTTTACTGTTGGACGATTGAGCTACGGAAATAATACTGGTTGGTCACGAAGTTAGACGCGCCGCCAGGGGAGGTGACGCGATAAATAGAAACAGCCTCGTTAGTGAAAACAAGCTCGGCGGGAAGTTCAACCGGCTCTTTCATTAAGGCCCGTTCGTATTGCCCTACATAAATAATGTCAATGCCCCACTCCTGTAAGAATGCCTTGCGCCAGGCGAGAGTGGTTTCCTCAGCCCAGAATTGATCAAGGAGAGCAAGCTTGCCGTCAAGATCGGTGGTGAAGTCTAGCTGCCCCAAGAAGAGCTTGCCGGAGACAGCGCGAGGCAGGAAGTTACCCATCGGATACGCCGCCAATATTAAATCATTTGCGGTGCTGTGCGCGCCCAGCCATTCAGCGGCTTCCACTTCTGGGTTGGGCACATACACGGGAAAATCATGGGCGCTTACGGCCGTTTTGGTAAGCAACAGTGGAATAAGCAGCGTGCTGGGCAAAACGGCCGCAAACCAGACCCGGCGCAGCGAGGCATAGGGGGTGGTTGTGAAGCGTGAGAAGCGGGTATAGAACGGCCGTCTGGCCAGCCAGGGCAGCACCGCCTCCTCCAGATACCAGCCAGCCAGCGTCGCAACCGGCACCATAACGCCCAGACTAAAGCGCCCCGTGTAGGGCACGATGGGCAGATAAAGCAATATAAGATTGAGAGCCAGCCACAGGGGCAGCAATACAGTTTTCCCTTGCTTAAGCCAGCGCGGAAGGGCCGCAACGGCCAGGGCACCAAGCAGGCCAGCGCCAACGACCACGGCCAGCGGCCTGGGCGGGCGAATGATATGCTCAAAGCGAGCATAACGGGCGAAATAGGGATCCTGGTTGGCAAAAACCACGTAGTATAGAAGCAGCAGCCCCATAGGCAGCAGCACAAAACCGCCTTGCAGCAGATCACGCCACAGATTGCCGCGCTGCTTGTAAACTCTCCAGAATGAGAATGTGGCGATGACAACGGCCGTAACCGGCAGATGATAAACGTAGGTAAGGCCAGAAGCAAGCCCAACGGCCGCTGCCAACACCATCCAAAGCAGCTTTTCTTTTAAAGGCTCACTGGCAAACATTTTTAAGACGCTGCCAAACAAAAGCACCTCCAGACCCAAACCAAGGGCAAAATGCGGCGTATGGAACAGCGCCATAAAAACAGACCATTCCGGCAAGTTTATATCGATGCTGAGCGGGCCGGGGGGGCCGGGTCCCTGCAAAATAGCGACCAGCCAGCCCAGGCCAGAGCCAAACAAGAGCAAGAACCATGCCGTTTGCTGCAACCTGGGCTGCTGCGGAAAAACTGCGCGCACCCAGAAGATAAAAGCAGCAAGAGCAAAACAGATAGCGGCAATCCGCAGCAGGTAAAACCACAGCAGAGGCGCTCCCCCCAGCAAGCCAGCCACTTTACCCGTGAGCAAATAGGGCAACAGCATCAGCTTTGGCTGCCAGGGCTCAGGCGAGTATTGAAAGTGATATAGCCAGTTACCTTCTGCCCCCTGGCGAATGGCCGACACGTAGGTGGCCAGGTCATCAGCATTGACGAACGTTCCCACAAATTGCTTGTTTTCCGGCGGAAGAAGCCAGGCCGCCAGGTAAGGGATATGGGCCAACAGCAAGAAGAGGATGACCCAGAAAACGGCCGTTTTTAGCGTTAAGTGCGTTTTAGCCTCGGGCACTCAGGTTACCTTTGCAGGCGCCAATCGAGGGCGGTATGGCGCTGGGTGGTCTTGTCGTTTTTGACGGCGATGCGGATGGCTTTGCGGGTACCTACCATGACGACGAGCTTTTTGGCGCGGGTAACGGCCGTATACAGCAAGTTCCGCTGCAGCATCATGTAATGCTGCGTGGCGACCGGCATTACCACGCAGGGGTATTCAGCCCCCTGGCTTTTGTGGACCGAAATAGCATAAGCGTGCACCAGTTCGTCCGCTTCCAAAAAGTCGTACACCACCGGCGCGCCGTCGATGCTGACGGTGAGGTTTTGCTGGAGTAGATCCATGTCCGTCACGCGGCCGATATCGCCGTTGTAGACGTTTTTGTCGTAGTTGTTCACCGTCTGCATTACCTTGTCGCCCACGCGGAAGAGCCGCCCGCCCAGCTTGCGCTCTTCCCGGCCCTTGCGTGGCGGATTGAGCGCCGCCTGAAGCAGTAGATTCAGATTGCTTACCCCCAGCGCGCCGTTGTACATGGGCGAGAGCACCTGAATATCGTCCAGCGGATCGAGCCGGAATTTGAGCGGCACCCGGTTTTTGACCACGTCGACGAGCAGTTCGGCCGCTTCGCCTGGATCTTCCTTGACAAAGATGAAAAAGTCGCTGGCATCGGGGGTAGTCTGCGGCATTTTGCCTTCGTTGATGCGGTGGGCGTTGCTGATGATGAGCGAGTCAGCCGCCTGGCGAAAGATAGTTTGCAGGCGCACCACGGCCGTTTTGCCCGAATCGATCAAATCGCCCAGCACGTCGCCCGCGCCGACGCTGGGCAGCTGGTCCACGTCGCCGACCAGCAGCAGGTGGCTGTCGGGCGAGACCGCTTTGAGCAGGTTGTGGGTTAGCAGAAGGTCCAGCATCGAAGCTTCGTCGATGATCACAATATCGGCGTCGAGCGGGCTGTTTTCAGAACGGCCGTAGCCTTCCCCCGGCTTAAACTCCAGCAGGCGGTGCACCGTCTTGGCCTCGCGCCCGGTGGCTTCGGCCAGCCGCTTGGCCGCCCGCCCGGTGGGTGAGGCCAGCGCGTAAGTGAGCCGGTGCCGGTCCAGCAAGTCCAGCAGGGCGCGCATCGTCGTCGTCTTGCCCGTGCCCGGCCCGCCAGTAAGAATGGTGACCTTGTTGGTAACGGCCGTTTGGATGGCGTGCAGCTGCTGCGGGGCGAGCTTTACGCCGGAATTGGGTGATTGGAGAACCTGCCCTGAGCCTGCCGACTCATTGCCGCTCACCGTATAACGATCACGGATTACCGCCAACCGGCTCGTCGGATGCTCAAGCAGGCGCTGAATTCGCTGCGTAACGCCCACTTCGGAATAGTAAAACGGCGTCAGGTACACGGCGCGTTCTTCTTTAAGAATAGGAGATTGGAGACTGGAGTTTGGAGATTGTTCACCGCTTACTGAATACTGTTCACCGGCAGACGGCCGTTCACCAACAACCGATAACGGATTACCGCTTACCGAATACCGAAGCGTTTCTCGTTTAATAAAATCGCTCGTTTCCAGCTGGTCGATAACGGCCGTGACCTTCTCTGCCGCCAGGCCCAATATTTCGGCCGCTTCTGGCTCCAGTTCCTCTTGCGGCATGTAGACGTGGCCGTCCTCCGCCATGCGGTTGAGCGTGTAGGCGATGCCCGCTTCGATGCGGCCTGGATCGTCGGAGGCGAGCCCCAACGCCTGAGCAATTTTATCGGCCGTTTTAAAGCCAATGCCATACACATCTTGCACCAGCTTATAAGGCGTGTTTTGCACCACGGCCAGGGAGGCATCGCCGTACTTTTTATAAATTTTGGTAGCCAGATTGGTAGAAACGCCGTGAGACTGCAGAAAGATCATCACGTCCTTAATGGCCCGCTGCTCCTCCCACGCCTTGATGATCTGGCCCACGCGCTTTTTGCCGATGCCCAGCACCGTTTGCAGGCGTTCTGGTTCGTACTCAATCACATCCAGCGTCTCCTCGCCAAAGCGCTCCACAATGCGCCCGGCCATCACCTTGCCCACGCCGCGAATCATGCCGGAGCCCAGGTAGCGCTTGATGCCTTCGGTGGTGGCGGGCAGAGACTGCTGGCAAAATTCAGCTAAAAACTGACGGCCGTGTTTGGCGTGATTGCCCCATTTCCCCGTTAGCTTTAGCCATTCGCCCGGCTGCACTTCCGGTAGATTTCCCACCACGGTGATGAGCGCTTCTCGACCGCTGGCGTAGCGAAACGGCAGCATGCCCCGCGAATCCGGCTTGAGCCGCAAAACGGTGTAGCCGTTCTCTTCGTTGTAATAGGTAACGCGCTCCACGGAGCCAGCGATTTCTGTTTGCTCAGACATATTTGTATTGTACTGGAAACGGCCGTTCCCATAAAAATCGTATAATTTGCGGGTCTTCTAAAAACAAACCGCAAAGGACGCAAAGCTTTGAAAACAGTAATAAAGAAAACCTCTGCGCTCTCCGCGCCTCCGCGGTAAAAATACTGCTTAGTAAACTCATTTGTAAATAAGGAATAAACCATGACCCAGGAAATTCGCGAATGCCAGATGGTGTACCTGCTGGTGCACCCCAATGAACGTGGCGAAACGGCCGTTTCCCATCAGCCCGTCACCCCCCGCAAAGGTATCCCCTACTTTCAACCCATCGATATCTCGGTGCAGCTGCTAGAGGCGTTTAGCCTGCAGCTGGAGGGAATCAACATATCGGTGCAGCCGCAAATATATGATGGCCACACGCGCATCGACCAGTGCGTATTCACGCTCAGTCAGCCGCTAAGCAACGTAGCCATCGGCCGTAAGGAGCGCATCGAAGCCGCCCTGCAGCAAGCGCTGCTCACCCCCGAAAAGCTGAACAACGAGCTGTGGGAAGGGTACAGCATTCTCATTTTTGACCTCAACCTGCCGCGCCCGGCTGGGTTTATTGCCGACCACGCCCCGGCCCTGGCCCAGCTTTTGCGTTCCCAATCAGATCCGTTCAGCGAGGAAGACGTGCGGCAAACGCTAATCTCGCGGGTGCAGTATGCTGCCAACGACCTGGTGGTAATTGATTGGAGCGGGGCGATCATACTGTCGCCCTACGGGGATGATCAGGCAGATATCGAGCTGTTTAAAATTGGCAGTTACCAGTTGCTGCGCTATCGCCTGCTGGATAAGCGCATTGAGTCCCGCTTACGCTCGTTTCAGGTGGCATTGGAACGGAGGCTGCGTTTTCGGCCGTTGACTTCGCGCCAGGAGATACAGGCGCTGGTGGCCGAACGGCTCACTTATTTGCTCGATTTTGAGCGCATTGAGCAAGATTTACTGCTCATCGGCGATTGGTACACCGCCCAGCTTTACCACACCATCATCGACGAGCTCTACCTGGATGACTGGAAATCCATAGTGAAGAACAAGCTGGAAAATCTGGAAACGGTCATACAGATTGTGGTAGACAACCTGTCTGGCTCGTGGTCGCACTATTTTGACATGGTGGAGCTGGTAGGCTGGTTTGTGCTGCTGGTAGGGTACTTTGTGCTGTTTTATCTGGACGTGATAACGGCGCTGATTCCTTAGACGAAACTGGAAAGATTTGTGTGTGGGGAAACGGCCGTTTCCCCCATTAACCAAAATCTTATCAGGCCGATCAGGTAAATCTGCGTTCCCTCCTTCTTGGCTCCAAAATTCAATTTGACAAACTTGAAACTACTCATTATTATATTGATTCGATATATTTCTAATTAAATTATAGATTACCAATTCAATATCCATCAAACCAAAGAGGGCATCATGAACAAGGAATACGAAGAGATATTCGAATCTGATATCTCTGACGCAGATAAGATCGCCAAAGCGTTTCACATGGTGATAAGCACCATCGAAACACACACCAACCATGAGATCGAGCTGCTCAAAGCAATGAATGACCGCGAAACGCTGGTCAAGGAACAGATCAAGCTCAGCACCATTCAGCACGCCAAAGGCATATTCAACATGGTCTACACCAGGGCCACAGGCAAAAGGAGCTGGGATGAGTAAAACAACGGCCGAATTCAACCTCGAAGAACGCGCCCAGCTGTTTAAGGCGTTGGGCCATCCCGCCCGGCTGCTGATGCTCAACCTCATCCAGCAAAAGCCGCGCCACGGCGAGGAGCTGGCGGCCATCCTGAACCTGAAACCCGCCACCGTCTCGCACCACCTGGCCAAGCTGGCCGAAGCCGGGCTGCTCACCGCCACGAAGGACCAGTATTATCAAATCTATTCGCTGGTTGGGGACGTGCTCAAGAAGCCGCTGGGCGAGGTCATCCGCCTGCCCCAGCCCAGCCTGAAGGAGGAGGTGGAGACCGACGCTTACAGGCAAAAGGTGCTCAAAGCCTTTATCAAGTGCGGGCGATTGGTGCGCTTACCGGCCCAGCTCAAAAAGCTGCAGGTGATCCTGGAGCTGATTGTGCAGGAGTTTGAGCCAGAGCGGGAGTACAGCGAAAAAGAAGTGAACTTTATCCTGCTCGACTTCCACGAAGATGTGGCCACCCTGCGCCGCTCATTGGTGGAACATGATTTAATGACCCGCAGCGGCGGCATCTACCGCCGCACACCGTAGGTCAATTTTTAAAAATTGACCAACCAGGAACAACTAAAATGTGCTACGAACTTGAATTAACCAAAATAAACCGATTAAAAATTGCCGACGCGTTCCGGGACATACCCCGCGTGGATATGACAATCCCGTGCGTGGTTGAAGGGCAGATGGGCCAGGCGTTTGTGGATGATCTGGCAGAGCCGGGCATTTACCACGTGGTACTTGGGCCGTTTCACTACTTCGCCGGAGACAGCAGCACCCCCCAGGCTCAAAGCATGATGGCTGCCTTTCCTGCCTACAACCTGCTCATGGCCTCAGCACCGGGCTGGGCCGAGCTGGCCCGCCAGCAGTTTGGCGAGGCGCTAAAAGCCAACGAACGGCACAGCTTTTCCTCGGACGGGCTGTCGGCCGGACACCTGAATCAGCTATTGAACGCTGGTTCATTCCAGGGAGAAATTGTTCCCCTGGATGCCACGCTGGCTGCCAAAATGAGTGCTGCTTCTGAACTGTATTTCGGGCTGGATGATTTTGAGTCTGCCGCGGATTTTGCCGCGCGCGGCCTGGGCTTTGTGGCCCTGGCAGATGCACGGCCAGTGGGAATTGCCTACTCGTCGCTGGTGTGCAGCCAGGGAATTGAGATCAGCATTTTTGTGGACGAAGCCCACCGGCGCCAGGGCGTTGCCACGGCCGTTGCGGCCAGACTGCTGCTCGCCTGCCGCCAGCGCGGCCTGCACCCTAACTGGGACGCCGCCAATGCCGAATCCGTCCGGCTGGCAGAAAAGTTAGGGTACACGCCCAGCGGCGCTTACGAAGCCTACTACTACACCAAAGAATAAACCTTCAGGGCAAAAATTTTCGCGATCCTTCGCTGTGCTCAGGATATAGAGAACTGGCCTTAAGGAAGTCTGGCTTTAACAACTTCAAGGTTTTCGCGAACAATTTTGCTGTTGGGATGCTCTGGCCCCAGCGCTTTTTCAACAATTGACAAAGCGCGTGCCAGATAGGCACGCGCCTGCGTCAAATCTCCCTCAGCATCGGCCAGCATGCCTAAATTGTTTAAGCTGTAGGCCAGATTAGGATGGTCGGGGCCGAGGGCTTTTTCCCGGATGGCCAGGGCCCGTTCGTAATAGGGCCGGGCCGCGGCCAGGTCGCCCATGGCTTGCAGGAGGAAGCCCAGATTGTTGAGGCTGTTGGCAGTATCGGGATGGT
>JBHIWP010000072.1:0-18445 GCA_041987425.1 Promineifilaceae bacterium (SeqCode)
TATTGTCCATTGGGGCTAATCCAAGACTGTACTTGAGTAGCGCGAAGGCTATCTAACGTAGCCAGCAAATTGCCGTCCGTGTCCCAGATTTTTGGTTCACGCGCGTTGGTGATAACAAAACGGCCGTCTGGGGTAAACAAAGCCGAATTCACCCGCGCCGAATGCCCCTCTAGCACGTGCAGCAGTTCACCTCCTACCGTCCAAACACGTGCCGTCTGGTCATCGCTACTGGTAACAATAAGCTTCCCATCTGGACTAAAAACCGCATCCGCTACACGGTCTGTGTGACCAGTCAAAGTTAAACGCAAATTGCCATCTAGATCCCATATTCGGGCAGTGCCGTCATCACTTGAAGCCAGAATAAGCTGGCTATCTGGGCTGAACCGGATGGAGTTAATCCCATCTTCATGTCCCAGCAGTGCGATAGGATCAGTGGCCAGGGGCAGTTCTGGCGTGGAGGTTGCAAGAGGCGTTTCGGTGGGAACGGCCGTTGGCTCCGGTGTTGAGGTAACCTCTTTTATAACCACAGTCGTTGGCTCAACAACAATCTCTTGCGCAACCGTCGTCACTACCCGGGTTACAACTACTTCATCAGGACTTCCCTGACAGGCAGCCAGCAGCCAGGCAAAACAACCAAATATCGTTAGCAGAGTAATCATTCGTAAAGTTCTGTTATTCATCTAAATCTCATTAGCCAACCATTGCAGCATGGCCCGAATCTGGCTGGCGTGCCCAACAGTTTTGTAATAATCGTGGATGTTGTGCCACTGCTCGGTGTCGGGAACGGCCGTTTCGTAAGCGCAATCTACCAACGCAATCACATCCGCATCCTCGCTAACCTCAGGCGAAACGCGGCTGGCGAACGCCGCCCGGCACTGCGCCTCAATGGCGTTGAAGTAGGCAATATTGTCCAGCAGCAGGGTGCGGCCTGCAGTAACGGGGGCATGGCAATAGAGCACTGTCTCCGCAGGCAGCGCGGCCAATTTTGCCAGTGACTCCCGCATCTGCGGCAATCCTTCCGGCACGCGGGCCACCGGGTAGGGTAGCTCAGCCGCGTCGGCAGCCAGCAGGGTCTTGATCTCCGGCAAAAAGAGCGCGTAGTGGTCCTCCGTATGCCCGGGGGTAGGCAGCAGCTCCACCGTCAGGTCACCGCCATCAATGACAAATTTTCCCTGAATGAGCAGGGTGGGCGGCGTAAAAACCACGTCGCTAAAAATTTCTGGCTCCAGCTCTTGCATTTTGGCCAGATAAGCTTTGGCTTCGTCCTGCGCAAACAAGGGTGGGCTAAGATGGCTGCCGATTATGGGCGCGGGATGTACGGCCGTTTCCCCGGCAAACAGCTGGTTTCCCCAGCAGTGATCATAATCGGCGTGGGTATTGATCACCAACAGCTGCCGTCCCTCATTTAAATAAGGCTGCGCCCAGGCCAGCATCTGCCCGGCAGTTTGCGGATTAATTACCGTATCTACTAGCAGTACAAACCGCTGGGTAACGATAATAAAGGTCTGGACCAAACGGCCGTTGCGGCACACCAAAATGCGCTCATCCCAGCCGCTGTTCTCAATTAGTTGCAGGTCGTTCGTGTGGGACATAGTGAGTAATTGGGTAATTTAGCAATTGGGTAATTACTCAGTTACCCAACTACTCAATTACGGTCTTAAGTTGCTATCGGCAAGGTAAACACAAAACGGCTGCCCACCCCATCGGGACCAGATTCTACCCAGATACGGCCGTCATGAGCTTCTACCGCCAGCTTGCAGTAAGACAACCCTAGGCCAAAGCCATGTGGGCGAATACCACCGGCCTCCACCTGAGCAAAACGGTTAAAGATATGCTCACGGGCCTCTGGGGCAACACCGGGGCCAGTGTCTACAACGCTCACTTCCACATTGTTACCCTGAGGTACGGCCGTCACCGTTAGCGGGCCGCCCTTGGGCGAATATTTAATGGCGTTGTCCACCAGATTGGTCAAAACGCGCCGAATTTGGTCTGGATCGGCCCAGACCGAGGGCAGGTCTGGCGCAAAGTTTATGATTAACTCCATCTCTCGCTTGGCTAAGGCAAACGCATTTAGCTGCTTAACTTCATCCATTAATTCCGCCAGCCTTGTTACCTGTCGTTCGCCAGACGGCCGTCCCGCCTCAATTTTGGCAATGTCCAACAGCGAATCGACCAAATCCTGCATGCGCAAGTGAGACAAACGGGCAATTTCTAACAGCTCTCTGTTTTCTTCCAGAACGTCTTCCGGCAGCACCAGCTCCAGCATGTTGAGCGCGCTAAACAGGTTCCCCAGCGGATTGCGCAAATCGTGGACAACGAGCTCGCTTAACTCTTGACGGCGCTGTTCCATCTGGCGCAATGCCTCATTTTCCGACTGTAGCTCCTCAACTTCTGCACTCAGCTCGCGGCCAATTGCCGTATTAACACGCGAAATTTCCTCCGCAGCGCGCAGACGCGTGCTCAAAATCTCCATCATGTTGGTGCTAAAGTTGGGATCAATTTGCAGCAGCTCAAAAAAATCGTTGCGGTGAATGCCCAGCAGGCGCACATTGTCCAGCGCTACAATGGAAGCCGAGCGCGGCCTGTTGTCGATGAGAGACATTTCGCCTACCACTTCGCCAGGTCCCCGGTAGTTGACAATGGCTGGATTGTCAAAATCCCCCTGCACTACCGCCACCCGCCCCGACCAAATCAGATAAGCAACGTCACCATGCTGGCCTTCATACACTACCACCTGCCCGGGTCTAAAGCGATGCTCAATCATCACCTTATCCAACACTTTGCGGTCCAGAGATGATAGCAAGCTTACGACAGTGGAGCTTGCGGCCGTTTCTGAAGGATCAATCGGCACTGGCTGGGCAGCTCGTATGACTTCAAATTCCCGCTTCGTTAATTTTTGGACGTTCATCATAATAATGAGACCTGCTTTTGACGCCACAAGCGGGCTTTGCTTACAATACCCTCAATAAATGCCGACTTACTATTCGTGTAATTTTCCGTATCGTTAACAAACTGCTGAGCCAGGCGCTTCTTTAGCTGGCTATACGCAAGCGACTGTTCGGGATGGTGACGCAAATAATCCCGAAAGTCGAGATGACGCGCTATTGCGGGATGGTGTTTCCCGTATGTGTGGACATGGTGAGTGTGGCGCTCGTCGCCCCCTTTGCGGAAGTAATGCCTTCCTGGAATTCCGTTTTCGCCTTTGCTGACATAGCCCAGAACCGCCATCGGCTCGATTAGCTTTCTGACGGCCGTTATCGACGTTACGACAAGTATGATATCGATAATGGGCTTGGCCAAAATGCCTGGAATAGACGTGCTACCGATGTGGTGTGCAGAAACCAAAATGGGCTGAAATACGGCCGTCAGGCTTGCCGCTTCTTCTTCAAACTGCTGCGCCCACAGTGGGCTGTGCGGAACAAGTTCAATACTTCTGCCCATCTTATGGTAATTATGCCGCATTTAGCCAGAGTTGACACACCGTCTCTTCATTTTACCGATTTAATAACGCCGGTGCGTCGAAAAAGATACGCTCCCCCTGGAACTTTTGCTTTTCCATGTCCCAGGGAAACAAGATCGTGACGTTAAAATCAACAGGTTCACCCGTCGGCGGATTGCCCAGCCATTCCCCCTGGTGCGTTCCGGTAACGTGGGCTTCTTCATACACGCCCTGCGGCCCAATGACGATATATTGCAAGTCAAAATGAATATCGGGGAAGGCGGTCAGAAGTTCGGTATAAAAGCGCGTTGCCCCCTCTTTGCCGTGCCATTTGTGGCCGGTTTGCACCAGCTCATAGAGGCAGTCATCCGTCAGCGTGGACATCAGTCCTGGAATGTCCCGGTTATCTTCAGCAATAGAGTGGGTTTTCCACTCATGGCGAATCTGGCTATACAGCTCTGGCGTCATTCTGCGCCGGTACAGCTCAAGTACTTTTTCATGTCCCATCTGTTTTTCCTTCACTGTAATTTTTGGTCAATTTTGCAAAATTAACCTACTTTTCTTCGGTCGGCATAAACCCATCAAACGGCCGTGGCGCACTGTCGTGATCTTCAATTTCCCACGTTTTGCGCCAGAGTGAGCTGGCGCCATCAATGCGAATGGATTCGCCGCTGATGTAGCTGGCCGCCGGTGAGAGCAAAAAGACGATGGCTGCGGCCGTTTCACTCTCCGTTCCCATCCGTTTGAAAGGCATATCCTTAACCATTTCCTGGATGAAATTCTGCGCCACTTCCGGGTAGTTTTCCAGGCCACTTGATTCGATAAGGCCGGGCGCCACCGCGTTGACGCGCACGCCGGAGCGTGCCCATTCGACAGCCAGCGTTTTGGTCAGATTCTCAATGCCCGCCCGCGCCGCTGCGGAATGGGCCATGCCGGGGAAGCCACGCCAATGCTCCATGAGCATGTTGACAATGACGCCACCCTTGTCGCGCATGGCCTGATTGTACGCCTCGCGGCACATCAAAAATGTCCCTGTCAGGTTGGTCTCTACTACGGCGTGAAAGCCATTCTTACTGATGAATTCGGCTGGACTTAAAAATTGCCCCCCCGCATTATTTACCAGGCCATGCACGGCTTCGCGCCGAGACAGCACGTCAGCAAACAGTGCCTTCACCTGTGCTTCTTCGCGAATATTGCAGGTGATCGCAGAGGATTCTCCGCCCATCTGCGCGATTTCCTGGTGAACGGCCGTTAGCTTTTCTTGCGTGCGTCCTGCCAACACCACGTGCGCCCCCAGCGATGCCAGTTCAATAGCTGTGGCCCGCCCTATGCCGCTGCCGCCTCCGGTGACGATAATGGTCTGACCAGCAAACAAATCTGGCCTAAAGATAGAGTGATATTTCATACCTCTACAAGATTCCTACCCGCTCGTAGAACAGGCGCATTGCCTCGGCTACGGCGAGCGGCTTTTCTATGGGGGCCGAGTGGCCTGCATCGGGAACGACGCGCAGGCGGCAGTCGTGAATGCCATCGGCTATCGTTTGGGCATGGGCGCTCGGCGTTGCGGCGTCGTGTTTACCTACGATGACCACAGAAGGCGTTTTGATCTGCCCCAACCGATCTATCACGCTGTCCCGGTTAAAAATTGCATCGGCAAAAGCCGTGATCGCCTTTGTATTGTGACCCGTGATAATGCCGCGCCACTTCTTAACCTCTGCCTGCCGCTGCGGATCCTTTAGGAATGTTTCATAAAACAAAATGGACATTACTCGGCCGATAACCGGTCGCCAACCAACCAGGTTTATGGTTTTAAGCAGCAGGTTGTACTGCTTCAGCTTATCTTTCTCTTCCGCATCGGCACTGGTGTCGATAAGCACAAGAGATTTGAGAAGTTCCGGGCGCCGCAGGGCAATACGCAATCCTACAAAACCCCCGGTAGACAGACCCACAAAGTGCACCGGGGCAATATTGAGCGCCTCAATGAGCGCAATGGCGTCATTGACAAGGGCGTCCAGGTTATAGCTGCTGGTAACGTTCTCGGAACGACCGTGTCCCCGCTGGTCATAGGCAATGCAGCGAAATCTATCTTTAAACTGTTCGACCTGAGCATCATACATGGTGTGGTTCATCAAATACCCATGTGAAAACAGCATTACCTCGGAACCTGCTCCTTTTTCCTCGTAAAACA
This sequence comes from Promineifilaceae bacterium (SeqCode), assembly GCA_041987425.1. Classification (GTDB taxonomy): domain Bacteria; phylum Chloroflexota; class Anaerolineae; order Promineifilales; family Promineifilaceae; genus Leptofilum. Next base: position 5,628 of record JBHIWP010000072.1, read on the forward strand.
GTTCAACATCATTAACGCGAATTTGCGGCATGGAATTCCTCCTCTCCACCTCTTGAAATTTCTGTGCTCTTTGCAGCTAACATTTTAACCTATGTCGCCTAAACGGCCGTGCATCACATCGACCGCTGCTTTGGCCATCAGGGGGATCATCGGCCCAAAAGGGGCAAAGCGCTGATCCTGTGTCTGCCCACGGACAAAGCGGATGTAAATTTGGGCCAGAATCACCGTCAGGCGAAACAGGCCCAGGGTATGATAGTAATCAATATTGTGAATGGAACGGCCGCTTTTTGCCGCATATCGCTCCACCAGCTCTCGGCGCGTCAGGAAGCCCAGATCGCTGGAAGGCATGCGTGATATTCCCTGGAAGTAAGCCGGATCAGATGGCTCGGTCCAGTAACACAACAGCGCCCCCAGGTCAGACATCGGGTCGCCCAGCGTGCACATGTCCCAGTCAAATATAGCCACCAGTCGCCCCGGATCATCCGCAGCCAGCATAACGTTATCCAGCTTGTAATCATTATGCACCAGGGAATAGTCGCTAGAACGCGGCAAATTTGCCGTGAGCCAGCCGTAAAGGGTGTCCATTTCTGGCACCTTTTCCGCATTGGGGAAATCCCATGCAGCGTGCCACCGTTTGTACCAGCCCTCTACCTGCCGCTCTATGAATCCTTCCGGTCTGCCCAAATCAGATAGGCCCAGCGCGGCATAGTCAACCGCATGAAGCTCAGCCAGGGCATCGACCAGTGCCTCGCTCATGCGCCGGGCCGCGTCCGGCATTTCAGTAAATTGGGGCGGCATCGTACGCCGCACCACCACCCCTTTGCGCCGCTCCATCACAAAAAAGTCTGCCCCGATGAGGTTGGTATCCTCGCAATACAAAAAAGCGCGTGGCGCATAGGGCAGAACCTGGTGCAGCACGGAAAGCACCTTGTATTCCCGAGCCATATCGTGCGCTGATTTTGCCACTGGTCCCAGCGGCGGCCTGCGCAAAACGTACTCATGGCTGTCATAGTTGAGCAAATAGGTGAGATTGGCCGCGCCGCCGCCAAACTGCCGCACGTTCAGCTCGTTTTCGCTGCCGGGCAGCCTACCGCGCAGGTAAGCCGCCACCCTGGCTACGTCGAACTGCTCATCTGGCCGCACGTCGATCGTGTCTTTCATCTTTCTATATTTCCATCACGCGTTGATAATAAATGCCGCGACCTCGCCCTTTCCGTTCAATCAGGCCCAGTTCCAAAAGATGTTTGAAGTCCAAAGCACGTGTCGCTTTGGCTCGATCCGTTATCCGAGCATAATCCTTATCTGTGATAAAGCCATTCTCGTCAATATGGGTCAAAATTGCCTCATGATATGGTTTCAAGGTCGTGTCTGGCGTGGCCAGGTTATTCTCAATTTGCTTTTGCACGCGCAGCAGTTCATCTAAAATGCCCCCAGCGAAATACTCCAACCAGGGCGTGAAGTCAAGGATTTCTACCAGGTCATAATAGTTGCCAAACACGCCAACATTCTGAAAATAGCGGGTGACGTTTTGGTTATAGTAATTCTCGAAGCTGAACAGGTTAAATGTGTTGAGTCCCAGCCTAGCAAGTAATAATTTGGTCGCTAGACGGGTGGTACGGCCGTTTCCGTCCACAAAGGGGTGAATCACAACTAACTGCTTATGCAATAGTCCCGCCAACAAAATCGGGTCCAAGACAGAACGGTTGTCTTCCACATAGGCCAACAAATCTGCCACCAGTCGCGGAACATCACCGTGGTCTGGTGGCAAATAAACCACCTCTCCTGTCCGAGGATCATGTACCACGATCGGCTCCTGACGCAATTGCCCTACTTGATGGGCCGGTAGCAGTTCCTTCATTACTCCAGCATGAATTTTCAATAGCAAGTCAGGCGTAAGCTGTTTGTTACTCTCCTCATTCAACCAGATGAGCACCGCATTGTAATTAATAACCTCACGTTCACTGTCGCGTAACTGCTCGGGCTGATTCTTCAATACTTGCTTCACCCGCGTAAGCGGCAGCGGGTTACCCTCAATGCTGGTAGAGGCGAAAGTCGATACGGCGCGCGCCTCTGATTGCATTTGTATGAGAACCACCTCTGAAACTAGTCGCTGATTCAAAGTATGAACCAGCAGTGTAATCTCCTTGATGCGGTCTAACAACAACGGTGAAATATGGTAGTTCGGGTCAAACATAATTATCGTCTAATTATAGACGATTTTTAGACGATTTCCACTAGAAAGTTGTCAGTTGTCAAAACTTTTACTGATTACTGACCTACTCAATACCGCTTACTGATATTGGGCGAAAATCCGCCGCGCCACCGACCACTTATGCACCTCGTCCGGCCCGTCGTAGATGCGGGCGGCGCGCTCGTGGCGATACCAGTAGGCGATGGGCGTGTCGTCTGTCATGCCCAGGCCGCCGTGCGTCTGCAAGGCGCGGTCAAGCACCTTTTGCAGCACGCCAGCCACGTGGAACTTAATCAGTGAAATGTCATCGCGGGCGGCGTACTGGCCCTCTTCATCGATGCGCTTGGCGGTTGCCAGCACCATGAGGCGCGCGGCGTTGATCTCGGCCCGGCTTTCGGCAGCCCAGTTTTGGATAGTTTGCTGCCCGGCTAACGGCCGTCCCGGCGCCACTTCTCTTTTCACAGCATAGCGACACATTAATTCAAAGGCCCGCTCGCAAATGCCCAGCCAGCGCATGCAGTGGTGAATGCGCCCTGGCCCCAGGCGCTGCTGGGCAATGGCAAAGCCTGCGCCCTCTTTCCCCAGCAGGTTACTCTGCAGCACGCGCACCTCGTCATAGCGCATCTCAGAGTGGCTGCCCCAGCCGTCGCCTGGCTCACCCATCACAGAAATGTTGCGCACCAGCGTAACGCCAGGCGTGTCTAGCGGCACAAGAATCTGGCTGGCCCGGGCATGCCGGTCGGCTTCTGGATTGGTAATCGCCATCACCACGGCAAAGGCCGCCCCATCGGCCGAGCTGGTGAACCATTTGTGGCCGTCAATGATGTAGCTATCGCCTTCGCGAACGGCCGTTGTGCTCATTATCGTTGGGTTAGACCCGGCGTGTTCTGGCTCCGTCATGGAAAAACAGCTGCGAATCTCACCCCGCAGCAGCGGCCTCAGAAACTTTTCTTTCTGTTCCGGCGTGCCGTGCTCAATCAAAATCTCTATGTTGCCTGCATCTGGCGCCTGGCAGTTAAACGAAAAGTGCCCAAAAGGCGTCTGGCCCAGCTCCTGACTCACTAATCCGTGCTCAAACAGGCTCAGCCCCATGCCGCCATATTCTTTTGGCACCTGCGGCAGCCAAAGTCCTAAGTCTCGCACCTTTTGCCGCTTCTCTTGCAGCTTTGGCTCCATTGCGTTAAAGCCATTTGCCAGATATTCGCCTTCTAGCGGGATGAGCTCCTCGCGCACAAACTCACGAATCGTAGCCAAATTCTTCTTAAATTCCGGGGAAAGATCAAACACTGTTAAAACTCCCTTTTTCCACAGTAATCACTGTTCAGCGGACCAGTAACCAGTAAATGCAACTACAAAACTGATTACTGATAACCGATTACTGAATACTGTTACCAATAAACTGTCCACCATCGATCAACATTGTCTCGCCGGTTGTAAAGCTAGAGGCGCCAGAAGCAAGAAATAGCGCCATGCCGGTTAACTCTTCTGGTTCGGCCATGCGGCGCTGGGGAATCTGCTTGATGACTCCCTCATAAATTTGGGGATTGCCCCAAATGGCCGCACTAAATTTTGTTTTGACAAAGCCGGGTGCAATCGCATTGACCTGAATGTTGTCCCCGGCCAGCTCGGCCGCCAACACTTTTGTCAGCATAAGAACGGCCGCTTTGCTCACGCAGTACACCCCCATCCCCGGCTGCGGTGTCAGGCCCGCAATCGAAGCAATGTTGATAATTTTGCCGCCGCCGCGCGCCTTCATGCTGGGCACACACCCTTTTGCTACGCGAAAATATCCTTTCACGTTTACATCCAGAATCTTGTCCCACTGGCTTTCTTCGGCCGTCATCACCGGGCCAAAGTGCGGGTTTGTAGCTGCGTTGTTCACTACAATGTCGATACCGCCATAAGCGTCTGTGGCTCTGTCGATAAGCGCCTGAACCGCGCCGTCATCACCAGTGTGGGCGGCAACGGACAGCGCCAGCCCGCCATTGCTGCGAATTTTTTCGGCCACCTCTTTTAGGGATTCCTGCTTGCGGCTAGAGAGCACAACTTTTGCCCCGGCCGCCGCATACGCCTCGGCAATCGCCTGGCCAATCCCCCTAGAAGCGCCGGTTATGAGCGCGACTTTTCCGCTTAGATCAAAATCAGGTTTGCTCATCTTTTCCCTTCCTGTATCGCTAACGGCCTTTGAACTGAGGAGCGCGCCGTTCGGCAAAGGCTGTTACTCCTTCCAAATGATCATGGCTGGGAATCGTTTGCTTTTGCAGACGGGCCTCGTATTCGATGGTGCTGGCGAGATCATTCTGTGCCGCATGATTGAGCGCGTGCTTCGTGAGCCCCAGCGCCAGCGTTGGCCGTTTCGCCAGCTTTTGCGCCCATTCAAGCGCCTCCGGCACAAGCTGCTCAGGGGCCACAACCTTGTTTGTCAGGCCAAACGCCAGGCACTGAGCCGCGGAGATGCGCTCCCCTTCGATGGCAATCTGGTAAGCACGACTGTAGCCAATTTGCCGCACTAAAAACCAGCAGGCCCCTGCATCCGGCACCAGCGCAATGTTGCTAAACGCCATCATGATGCTGGCGTCTTTGGCCATCACCAGCAGATCACAGGCCAGAGCCAGGGCGGCACCCGCGCCCGCCGCCACGCCATTCACCGCGGCAATCACCGGCTTTTCTATGGTGGTGATCAGGCCCATCAAGGGCTGATAGTTATTGACGATGCTTTCATAAACCTGTTCGGCCGTTGGCTGCTCCGCAAATCCAGAGAGATCGGCCCCGGCACAAAAGCCCTTGCCAGCTCCCGTTAGCAGAATCGCCCGCACGTTTTCATCGTCGCGGGCGTGCGAGAAGGCGTCGCGTAAATCCTGGTTCAATTGGGCATTGAGGGCGTTTCGCCGCTCGGGACGATTGAGGATAATCTGGGCGACCTGTCCATCGTGAGCATACAGAAGGGTTGAGAAAGCGGGAAGATTTGCGGACACAGCGTCTCCTTATGGGTATGTTTGTATTCTGAGGAAAGCTACTTGTCAAACTATAAACGCCACCCGGCAATTGTGCAACGGAAAGAATTCATAAAAATTTGTACAAAGGCTCCCGCTGGAAAGGTTGAGCACAACAGTAACCAATCCCGACAGAAGGTGTCAGGAATCATGGGGTAAACTCGATGAATTCCAATGACCTTGTATTGGTTCATTGCACAGGAGATTGGGCCAATTTCTCTGAAACGGCGATCTGCTTTAAAAATTGGCCCAATCTTGACTGTATAAGGAGTGAAGTCCTATGAAATATGGCTTTGTTATTCCCAGTGGGGATGCGCGCACCGTGGCTAATCTGGCCAAAACGGCCGAATCCGCCGGGTGGGACGCAATTTTTGTTTGGGAACCGGTCTGGGGCATCGACGCCTGGATCAGTTTGACGGCCGCTGCAATGCAAACCGAGCGCATTCGCCTGGGCACCATGATCACCCCCCTCTCCCGCATGCGCCCATGGAAGCTGGCCAGCGAAACGGCTACGCTGGACAACCTCTCCAATGGCCGCGTGATCTTGAGCGTGGGGCTAGGCGCGGTGGACACTGGCTTCACGGCCTTTGGGGAAGTGACAGACCGCAAAACGCGGGCCGAACTGCTAGACGAGGGGCTGGACATCCTGACCGGACTGTGGCGCGGGCAGCCGTTCAGCTACAGCGGCAAGCATTACCAGATAGAGGAATGCGATTTTTTCCCACCGCCCCCACCGGTGCAGCAGCCGCGCATTCCCATCTGGGTGGTGGGTGCCTGGAACTGGCCCAAAAGCATGGCGCGCGTGCTGCGCTATGATGGCCTATTGCCTAATACGCTGGATGCCAACAAGCAAATCCAGCCGCTCACGCCGGAGCTGGTGGCCGAAATGTCGGCATTCGTTGCGGCAAAGAAGCCTAACGAGCCATTTGACATTGTGGTGGAGGGCGAAACGCCGGGTGACAAACCTGAGGATGCGGCAAGCAAGGTACGGCCGTTTGCCGAAGCGGGCGCAACCTGGTGGCTGGAAGCAAGCTGGCACGCGCCGCGCAATGTAGATGGTGAAAAATGGGTGGCGAAACGGATTGCTCAGGGACCGCCTATTTTTGAGTAAAAGGTAAAACGTGAAAAGAGGGAGTCACTTTTTACTTTTCACTTATCACTCACTCTTCAATGGCCTTTTCCGCCACCTGAGCCAGCAGCGCATATGGCTGCGCGCCGGTAACGAGGTATTTCTTGTTATATACCAATGCCGGGACGCCACTGAGACCAAACTGAAAGGCTTGCTCAATATCGGCCATTACCGCCTGCTGGTATTGCGGATTGTCTAGCGCAGCCAAAAATTGCTCACGGTCCAGGCCAACGGCCGTTGCCACCTCAGCCAACACGTCTAAATCCTCGATATTTTTGGCATCCTGCCAGTAGGCGCGGAACACAGCGTCATGATAAGCTTCCCCGACCCCTTGGTCTTCGGCAAACTTGGCCCCGATTAGCGCCGGGCGGCTGTCTATGCCAAACGGGCCAGCATTGATTTCCAGGCCATACCGCTCACGGGCCATTCTTTCCATTTGCGGCCGTTTCGCTTCAATGGCCGCACGATATTGGGGCGAGATCGGCGGACCGTTCGCCGGGCGCAGCTCATACGAGCGCCACTGAATTTGTACATTGTGGGTTTGCTTGAGCTCCTCCAAACTGGAAGAGACGAGAAAGCAAAACGGTCAAACATAGTCTGACCAAACGTCGATGGTGACTTGATTTTGAGTCATGGATTTCCTTTTTTTATCGCGGAGAACGCGGAGAGTGCAGAGAACAAAGAGAAAAAATCTGCGTTAATCTGCGTAATCTGCGGATTATTTCATCTGGCAGGTTGGGCAGTAGTAGAGACGCCGCCCGCCAATACTGTCCTTGACAACGGCCGTTCCGCAGTTATAGCAGGGACGGCCTTCTCGGTTGAACACCCAAAAGCGGTACTCCCCGTAACTTTGCCCCTCTCCCTTTAACTTCTCCGCCAGCGCCAGGTCATTGGTAATGCCCTTGGTCTGGTAAGATTGTCGCGTCAGGGAAACGGCCGCATTTGCCAGCGCCTCAATTTGCTCTTCACGACAGTCCATTGGCCGCAGCGACGGATGCACCCGGGCCACAAACAGCGCCTCACTGCGTAAATAGTTGCCCAGCCCTGCCAAAAAGCCCTGATCCAGCAGCAGAGAGGTCAGGCGCCGCCGTCGGAATTCGCCAGCCAAAAATCGCTCGGCCACATGCGAAACAGTCACATCCGATTCGAGCAAATCTGGCCCCAGCTTACTGAGGAACGGATGGCTATCCAGCTCCTCATCCCGCAAAACGGCAATGTCTGAAGCGCTGTAAAGCAAGGCTGATTTTTCTTCATTGTGGATAGCCAGCCGGAGCTGACGGTTGGTTTTCGGGAAGCTGTGAGCGTTGCGCACCATCCATTTGCCGTAGAGCTGGTTGTGGCTATAGATATTCCAGCCGTTGGCGAAGCGGGTAAGCATGGCTTTGCCTCTGGCCTGAACGGCCGTCACCTCTACGCCCGTCAACTTTTCTTCATACTTCTTTAGCTGATCAAAGGCAAAACAAACGGCCGTTGTGGGACGACCCACAATAGCCTTGGCTACGGCATCGGCCGCAATTTGAATTTCCGGTCCTTCAGGCATGCAAGCTGCTCCCAGGTAGATAATTGCTTATTTCTGGGATTTATCTTACCAAAAAACAGCCAGCTTGCCGTTTTTCTCATGATTCAGATACGGTTTTTGGTAGACCAACAATGTTTACTCGGTGGGGGAATCGAGGAAAAGGTTGAGCTCGGTTTCGGAGAGCGGCTCGGAGGATTCTGTGGCGTAGAAGCCGGTTTCCCACAGGCTGTCGCCCAGCTCAAACTCCTGCCGAATGGTTTGCTCGGAGCCGTTTTTGAACAAATAGGCGGCCCAGCTGGCGTCACGGCCTGGCGGAACGGTCACCACGAGCTGAATCAAATCGGCTTCCACCTGCACATGGGTAAGCACGCAGGCATTGGCGACGGCCAGGCGGCTCATCGCTCGGCGCAGCGGAATGCGCAGGTGGCTGGGCAGCGGTCCGACGGGTCGCCACACGATAACAAATGACGGCCGTTGCCCAAAACCAAATCCATTCCCCAGCAGCCCCGTCTGATCGAGCACCCGCCCTTCAATAACGGCCGTTAACTTCCTCACCATGCGCCTGGCCTGCTGCCGCACTTCCGTTAATGGCGCTTCCGGCACAGCCACGACCGTTATTAAATAATCTTCTATGACGCGATGGGTAAAGAGCAGCAGATCACCCGCCCGCGCAGGCAAGTGGATAAACTGCAACCGCGAAGGAAGCGTGTTGTCTTGCCAGCCTTCCCCAACATGCATGGCTACCGTTGCCGCCTCGCTTTCATTTAGCTCGCCCCAATAGGCCAGCAGCTTACTGCGCTGGGCAAAAACTACCGTTTGCAGCAGGCGACCCAGATGCGCTTCTTGTAACGTGGCGATTAGCACGGCCGTATCCAAAGAGCGAGCAGCATCTTGCCCAGCGGCCGTCGCAGACCGGCTCACCTGCGCCATCGGTTGCCGGGCCACATTCTCCACCAGCGCTTCCAGCTCCACATCCACCAATGATTTGATCAATACGCCCTGCACATTGCCGGAATAGGCCAGCGGAATCTCCTCATCGCCAGAAGGCGTGACCAGGATGATGCGCAGATCAGGCTGCACCGCCCGCAGCGAGCGAATTATCTTGGCTCCCTCCTCCACAGGCACAAAGGCCAGGTCTTGATCCGTTTGCACGAGCTGCAAGCAGGCTTCTTTGAGTGTGGGAACCATGGAAACGGAATAGTTGCCAATGCGGCTGAGGGCACGCACCAGCCGCAGGGCAAACGACCGGTCCGATTCCAAAACGAGGATATGCTTCATCTGCGTAGGCATAGTTTGATTCTAGCGGATGCCCAAAAGCAAAATCAATCCCCGATCACCCTACGCCCATGAACCTGCCGTGAAAAATTTTTGTTCAGCGGTGCGTTATGCTACTCGGTGGCGCTGCCCTTTTTGCTTTGCAGCAAAACGGCCGTTCCCACCGTCCCCAGCACTACGCCACCCACTAGCCACCAAATCCAGCCGGTGCTGTTGTCTGCGGGCGGCTCTGTTGGTAGGGCACCGCCCGGCGTTGCTTGCGGAACGGCCGTTGCCTCTGGTTCCAGCGTCGGCTGCCCGTCCAGTTGTAAAATGAGCAGCGGCAAGTCATGGTCTGTGGTCTTGAAGGGCAGTGCTTCGGGCGAAACGTCTATCGCCAGGGCATCGGGAAAATCGGCATTGACGTGCAAAATCATAACCTCGGCAACGTTGTCTTGCAGCGCTGGCGTCACAAAGATACCGTCGATAAGCTGGGAGACGCCGCCGAAGACAAAGCTGTAGCGCGTCTCGTCTGGCAGGCGCAGCAGCACGTTTTCCATTCTGCCTTCCTCAGCCAACGTCAGCAGAGGAGCGGACTGCTCGTAATCGTTGAAGTCGCCCAGCACTATCACGTACGCGTCTGCATCCCCTGCCAAAAGGTCGCTAACCAGCCCGGCCACGTGGGTCGCCTGGGCCAGTCGCCAGGGCGCAGTTTCGGCCTCGCCGCCGCGCTTGGATTTAAAGTGATTGACGATGATGGTGAACGGCCGTTCTCCCACCACGATCTCCACCTGCAAAGGAGGGCGGGAAAACAACGCATTCTGCCCTGCGGGACAGTCCAGCCGCGTGTCGCCGACGCCCGTTTCCAGCGTGGTGCACGCCTGCTTTAGCTCGGCCCCCTGCACTTCCACAACATCGGGATTGCTCATCAGGGCCACGTCGATGCCGCGCGCGTCGGCGCTTTCCAGGTGGGTGACGGCATAGGTAAAGCCGCACGCCGGTGCGGCTAGCTGCGCCAGTTCATCCAGCAGTGCGCCCTTTTCCACTTCCTGCACGGCCACCAGCGTGGGGCAGTTGAGCGTTTGCGTCAGGGCAGCGGCCAGCTTTTGCTGCTTGAGGGCTAGTTCCAGCTCCAGCGGCTTGGGCTCGGCGTCGTTGCCCGTGTCGTCGATCAGGTCGAAGTAATTTTCCATGTTGAAGCTGGCGATGCTGATTTGGTTCGCCGCCAGGGCCGGAGCTACAGGAGGTGTTGGGAATGGTACGGCCGTAACCGATAATTCGTCACGCGCCTGCTGCACGATCTTAAACTGGTCAAAGTTATACGTTAGCGGCCCCATGAGCCCGCTAACCAGATCGCCCGTTTTCACCTGGGGGAAGCCGTCGCAGAACTGGTCCGACTGGTACAAAATTGGCACCACCTCGCCAATGGGATCGGCCAAAACGCGGCGGAAGATGCGCGGCATATCGACGGTTGGCCCAACGACGGCAAAGCCACAGGTGCTGAAGGTTGGACCCACCACCCGCGCGGGATCGACCATCTGCACGCGCATGCCTTCCAGCGGTTCAAAATAGGCGGCCAGCGTCTCCGCCTCAGCGGGTGGATCGATCAGAACAGGCTGGGGCAGCGGCTGTTCGCTTAGCTCCACCTGGATTTCCAGATTGTTATCGTCGAGCTCCGTCAGGCCAAAAAACTCCGTCACCAGTCCGGAAACGCGCACCTGATCGCCAATTTGGAAAGACGGCCGTCCCCGCCCCAAAAACAGGGCAATGCCGTCAGACGTGGCCGGATCGCCGTCTTCAAAACCGGGAATATCCTGCACGAAGGCGGTATAAAACGTCACGCCGCTGGCGTTGCGGTCCTCATAAAGACCGGTCACGATGCCGCGAAAGGTCACCTGCTGGTTAATGGCCGCGGCAACTTCGCCCGCGCCCTGAATGGTGCCAATCGGCGGCAGCGCTTCCAGCTCTGCGGGGTTAATTGGTGCGCGGCAGGTGTCATCAAACTCAACTGCACCAGGGGTAGGCGACTCCTGTGGCCGCCAGTCGGTGGCGGTGTCGGTATCGCAGTTGGCCGGATGGCGCTCAATACTTTGGCCTTCGAAAACGGTCGTTACCGCCGGGGCAAAAAAGGTCGTCTGGTCACCATAATTGACGCTGTCGATGATGACGTTGCGCTCATTGAGCAGCACTAGCTGGTCGCCGTCGTTGGCCAGGGCAATATCGCCCGTGGCCCACAGCGAGTAGCTGCGCATGTCGGGCACGTTGGGATCGCTATCGGTCAGTTCAAAGTCTGGATTGGTGCCAAAGAGGGTGCGGAAGCCAACGGCCGTTTGGGCCAGCACCACCGCCTGCTCAGGCGCCAGCGTCGTCCCCGCAGGGAAACGGCGCATGCCTTCCCCGTCGCCCGTCTTCTCCTCATCCCCGACCTTGATATCGCTCAGGTCCAGAACGGCCGTCCCTACGTTGGCAATCTCAATCCACTCCCGTTCTGACTCCTCGCCGGGTGGATTGTAATAAACTTCGGTAATAAGCAAACCGGGGTTGATAACTTGCGCGTGTGCGGTGATTTGGGCTGTGATGAGCAGGGCTACGGCCGTTCCCCACAACAGCCCTCGCCAAAATAACTTCTTGTGCATACTTCGGTTCCCTCCAAACTGGTTAAAAGAAGGGAATTTTACCGCAAAGGCGCAAAGAACGCAGAGTTTTATAGAGCACAGAAAAATTAATCTGTGCCAATCTGCGTTCAACTGCGTTCAGACACTATTGCAGCGGAAGGGGAACCTGCCAGTATTTGCTGGTGCGGTTGACGCGAATGTGGCTGATCCACTTCACCCACTCCACGCCGCGCTGGTCGGTGGCCGCCAGGCGTATGGGGAAGCCGTGCCCGTGCGACAGCGGCGCATCGGCCACGTCCAGCGCCAGAAAGTAGCGCCGGGCCTGCGCCAGGGTAAAGCGCCGTTTGTAGCCGGAAACGGCAATGACGGAGATGCTGGCCGCCTCATCCGTCAGCCCGGCCGCCTCTAGCAGCTGGGCCAGGGAGACGCCGCGCCACACCTGCTCGGAATACCAGCCGCCCGTACAGTCGAGCACGGCCGTTTCCTCACGGTCAATCATCTGGCGCAGCTGATCGTACGTAAAGGTGGACGGCCGTTTTACTGCCCCGTCCAGGGTCAGCTGCCAGTTATTCACATCCACCGGCGGCGGGTTATCAAAAATCCAGCTCACCACGGGGAAATTACGGCTAAAGCTGCCCTTTTCGTATGAGCCGGTGAAGCGGCGCGCACCTCCAGGCAGTTCTAGAGCGTCCAGGCCCCACTCAACCGAACGCCAGGCGATGAAGCCTAGAACGGTGGAAACGGCCGTGCCCAAAAACAGCCGCCGACCGACCGTGTCCCGCACGCGCCAGATGAAGCGCATGTGCCAGGCGTGCCAGGCCATCAGCAGCAGGAGCGGCACCGCCAGGTAAATGTGCAGGCTCACCAGGCTAAAGCCGGCCAGGTAAATCGGTCCGTCAAACGTCCAGAGCAGCCCAGACAAGATTACGATCAACAGCAGGCCAAACATGGCGGCAAAGGCAATGCGGCGACGCGTCCACACCTTTTTGCGGCGCAGAGCGTCCAGCACAATGCTGCCCTTCCAATACAGCAGCACCAGCAGGGCATACGCGCCGATGCCGTGCGCCCATAGAATCCAGGCGCGGGAGAGACGGCCGTTTACCATGCCAAAATAGCC
>JBHIWP010000073.1:0-18380 GCA_041987425.1 Promineifilaceae bacterium (SeqCode)
GGCGTCTTGCCCTCGCTTTGCTGGCGCTGGACGAAGCCAACTTCCTGCTGCTGGATGAGCCGACCAACCACCTGGACATTCCTTCGCAGGAGGCGCTGCAGGCCGTGCTGGAGCAGTTCGACGGCACGATTGTGCTGGTGAGCCACGACCGCTACCTGGTGGACCGCCTGGCGACGCAAATCTGGGAGCTGCGTGAGGAGGAAGAGGCAGAAATCGGCCGTTTGCACAACTTTGACGGCACTTACCAGGAATTTTTAGCCACAAAAGAGGGCGGTGAATCGGCCATCACGTCAATTTCATCCAAAGTTGCGCTGCCAACCAAAGAAAAAGATCTGCCACCGGTCAACCTGGATTGGATCGAAGATGTGGTTGACCCGCTGCAGTTCACGGCCGAAGACCGCCGGGTGCGCAACCGCCGAATCCGTGACCTGACGGATCAAATTGAAGAGACGGAAGGCTGGCTGGAACAGCTCACCTTCCAGCTGGCCCGGGCCACAGGGGCGCGCAAGGAAGAACTGGAACGAGAAACGGACGTTGCCAAAGCAGAACTTGCCGCCCTCTCCACCGAACTTGATGAGCTGCTGGCTTAGGGTCTGGAAGCTTGCAGGCCAGGGTAGGTGGGCATCACATCCAGGTCCGGCCATACTTTTTGCAAAATGCGGACGTAGGATTCCAGCGTTTCAGCAATGGCGAGCTGGTGGTTGGTCTGGCGGGCAAACTGGATGAAGCTCTGGTACAAAGTCATCGCTCTAGCGCGGCTTTTTTGCGCTGATTCGGCCGTTAACCCCATCTTTTCATTGGCCAACGCCTCATCACCAATGGCAAAGCGCTGCTTGAAGTAATAATGCCAATTGCCAATCCAGCGGCTCAGCGCCCAGTGGGCGCAGGCATCGACCAATGCCTTGCTAAAAAATGCCTCATCACTGATCTGGGGAATCACTGCAATCATTTCCTTTTGATAAGCACGTTCAAGCTCACGGGCGAAATCAGCCGGTACCGTTTGCACCTGCCCCGTATGCGGGAAGCCCAAACGCGCCGACACCACGTCCAGCAGCCCATGATGATAGGTGCCGAATTCATAATCGAGCAGCTGCACGGCACCATCCATGTACAAAAAGTTGTGCGGTCCGGCATCGGCGTGAATGAAGGTGCGAATCGGCGTTGGTCCGTGAATCGTTTGCTCTAAATCTTGCAGCGCCTGCCAAAAGCTGGCAGCGGGCTGGAATCTCAGGGTGGCAAAACAGTCCTGAAAGCGTTCTACTTTTTTTCGGAAGTCGAGAGTGGAGTCGGAAAGGGGCGAGGCGGCGTTTAGGCGAGACTGGATAGCGGTGAATTCGTTCTCACGGCCGTAGGCAGCTGCCTGCATCTTGCCCAAAAAAGTACCGATTGCCACCAGCCCATTTTGCGCCGAGTCTGAATCGTTTCCTTGAAGGAGATCCAATACGGTTGGATGTTTGCCAAAGTCCTCTAGGATAATGAAATTGTGTTCCCGGCTGCTTGCCAGCAGGCGCGGCCCATAGCTGGCTTGCCCGGCAAGCTGCGTCAGAAATTCCAGACAGGCCCATTCATTCAAAAAGCGGTGTGACTCTCCCTGTGGCCCGCCCGGATTGTTGAATTTGGTCGTCGTTACCTGCTTAAGGATGACAAATGGGGGCCAGCCAGCCACTGGGGGTTTGAGCTGGCAGCGCAGAACAACATTCTCGCTGCTCAACTTTTCTGGGTTGACCAACTTTATGGCATGTCCTGTCGCTTCGGCCAGCAATCCTTCCGCAAATGGGATGAGATCGTTTTTGTCTGTCATAAGCTGCTCGTTAGTTTGGATGATGCACCGGGGGAACTATAGCATAAAGTGTTGGTTTTGCTGGTTGCGTGGGGGAAAACAGCTCGTGTTAGCGAAACATCCTGTTTTGTTATTCCGAACGAACTGAGGAATCTTTGTACTTATGAAGGTGAAAGATTCCCCGTTGCCCTCGGAGCAACTGTGTGATACGAAACTCGAATTTAGGCAGTTTTGCCTCAATTTGCCACGGTTGCATGTCGCGAATCATAGCATTGAGCATGACCAGCAGCTTGCGCATTCAGGCAGTTAAGGCAACTTTCTTCGGTTTTCCTTCGGCTAGAAGCCGCCGTAAAATGCGCGTATGACAGGATTCGTTTTGAAAGCAGATAGCGCTGCCATGTACAACACTGAACGAACAGAGGCGCGCCCACCAAAGATGCGCCGTTTGCCTTGCCTGGGACCACTTTCCTTGTTGATTGGGGCTAGCCCGACAAGCGCGGCAATCTTTTGCCGGTTCAAATCACTTAAATGTCCTCAAGAATCATGGCTACCATATTGACCACAAATTCGGTCATGGTCAGGAGCACCTTTCGACCACACTGCTGACGCTGAACTTGCTCGCTTTTCCCCTCCATACGATTGCCAAGTTTGCCGACCTGATTTACCAACAAGTATGTCGGGCTTTGGGGGCACGGGGCACATTTTTAATGATGTGGAAGCGTTGCTGCGCTACTTGATATTCTCAGATTGGAGTGCGGTGCTCAAGTTTATGTTTGACCAACTTGAACTCGAGCCTGATTGAGGTCATATTTCGAATTGCTGAAGAGTTCATCATTTTTAGCAGTCATTCGAGCTCCAGATATACTTGTGTGACCCACACTATCAATGGAATGCGGCCTCTCAGGGCCATCCAACTGTTCAGGCTATCACAAATGAGAGACACGGCGATCAGAGCTCCGACAGGCCTTTGCGGTCCAATGACAATCGTTCTACCGTGTCTTTCTGTTTGTATTACACTTTCTAGATACTAATGACAAAATGACGAAACTCAGGTTAGCAGAGCATCATCTTCTTGGTACAATCGAGCCGCATTTTGACCAATCTGAACGGAGTATTTAGATGAGAAGCCGAAAGATGCGAATTGCTTTGGGCGTGGTTGGGTTGCTACTTGTCTTATATGTCACCCTGGCCTGGCGGGCGCAGCCGGTGCCGGAGCATCCATTTTTTACACAGCAGGATGGCGTGATGGTCATTGCCCATCAGGGTGGCGAATGGCTGCGCCCCAGCAATACGCTGGTCGCCTTTGATCACGCGGTTGAGCTAGGCGTGGATGTGTTGGAGATGGACATTCACCAAACCAAAGATGGCGCTATCGTCCTGATGCACGACGCCACGGTGGATCGCACCACCGATGGCAGCGGCGTAATCAAAGAGATGACCTTTGCCGAAATCCGCGAGCTGGATGCGGGCTACTATTGGACTGACGATGATGGGCAGACCTATCCGTATCGCGGCCAGGGCATTCAGGTCCCGACGCTGGAGGAGATTTTTCAGCGTTACCCAAACATGCGGATGAACATTGAAATCAAGCAAGAGACGCCGAGTATGGTACGGCCGTTTTGCCAGCTTATCCGCGACTACAATTTGGAAGAAAAGGTGCTTGTTGCTACTTTCCACCAGGCTACCGTGGATGAATTTCGCGAGGCCTGTCCGCACGTTCTCACCTCAATGGTAGAACCAGAAATCCAGCTCTTTTTTGGCCTGAACACGTTCTTTTTAGGTGCACTATTTCAGGCTCCAGCCGCTGCCTTCCAGGTGCCGCGCACCTCATCACTGCCCATTATTGGTGAAGTGGATGTGATAACAGAGCGCTTTGTCCGCGTGGCGCACGGCCACAACATCCAGGTGCATGCCTGGACCATCAACGAAACGGCCGAAATGGAGCGCCTGATTGGGTTGGGGGTGGATGGGATTATTACGGACCGGCCGGATTTGCTCTTAGAATTGACGAAGTGACAGGGTGACAAGGTGAAAATAACCATTAACCATTTACCATTAACAATTAACCATTCTCATGCGCCTGCCCAGTAGCCCCTTTGCGCACCAGGGCGGCGTTGTGGTGCTGGCTCATCGCGGCTGGCGCGGGCTGTACCCGGAGAATACGATGCTGTCCTTCGAGAAGGCGGCAGAACTGCCCATTGACGGGCTGGAGCTCGACATTCACCAGACGGCCGACGGGGTGCTGGTTGTGTGCCATGATGACACCGTGGACCAGACGACGAACGGAAACGGCCGTATTCAAGATTACACCTTTGCGCAGCTGCAAGAGCTGGATGCCGGTTACCGTTTCACGCCCGATGCCGGACATTCCTATCCGTTTCGCGGGCAGGGGATCACCATTCCCACGCTGGAAGAGGTTTTTGAAACGTTTCCCGATTTATGGATCAACATTGATATGAAGCAAGAGTCGCCGAGTCTGGTACGGTTGTTTGCCGAGCTGATACGCAAGCATAACGTAGCGCACCGGCTTTGTGTGGGTTCGTTTAGCAACAAAACCGTGGCCGAATTCCGCAGGGCCTGCCCGGAAGTGGTGCACGTGGCGTCTTATGCCGAGGTGCTGCGCTGGTTAGTAAGCAGCAAGCTGCGCCTGGCTCGACTTTATTGGGGGAAGGGGCAGGTGCTGCAAATTCCGCCAATCGATCCAGATACCGGCTTACAATTGATAACGCCGCGTTCGGTGCAGACTGCGCATAGTCATAATATTGCTGTTCATGTGTGGACGGTGAACTTGCAGACTGACATGCAGCGCCTTATCGACATAGGTGTGGACGGGCTAATTTCAGATTTTCCTGATCAGGCACTGCGGCTGCTGGGTCGTTTGTAGATAGTGGGTGGAAAAAGCAGTCACATTTAACTTTTACTTTTAACTTCTTACTGGAGCGAAAATGGAACACTTTATCTGCAAAACATGTGGAACGCAGTTTGGGGCAACGGCCGTTCCGCCAGAAAATTGTGCGATTTGTGACGATGAACGCCAGTATGTGGGTTGGGGTGGGCAGCAGTGGACCACCTTGGCAGAGCTGCAGCAAGATTACCAAAACAAAATTGAGGATGAAGAGCCAAACCTGACGGGCATTGGCACCTCGCCCGGCTTTGCCATTGCCCAGCGGGCGCTGCTGCTGCAAACGCCGCAGGGCAATCTGCTATGGGACTGCATAACGCTGCTGGACGAACCAACTAAGGAGGCGGTTGACGCACTCGGCGGCATCGACGCGATTGCTATTTCTCATCCGCACTACTACTCATCGATGGTGGCCTGGGCGCACGCCTTCGATGCACCTATCTTCTTACACGGTGCCGACCAGCAGTGGGTGATGCGACCAGATCCAGCAATTCAATTTTGGGAAGGGGAAACCAAAGCGTTGTGGGGCAGCCTAACGTTGATTCGCGGCGGCGGTCATTTTGCCGGGGGTACGCTGCTGCACTGGCCCGATGGGGCGGATGGCGCAGGCGTGCTTTTAACAGGGGACATTATTCAAGTCGTGTCGGACAGACGCTGGGTGAGCTTTATGTATAGCTACCCTAATTTGATTCCACTCCCAGCCAGGAAAGTAAGTGAGATCGTTACGGCCGTCTCCCCCTACAACTTTGACCGGATCTACGGTGCCTGGTGGGGCCGTGTGGTAATGCATGATGCAAAAGCGGCCGTTGCCCGTTCTGCCGAGCGATATATTGTTGCCCTAACTGCCTCCAGAAAATAGGGAAAACCCTCATTTTTTGACCCCAAAATTGTCCGAAAGTCCTGATTGACTCAATTTATAGAAGCCAATCATAATAGCAGCGCAGCCACCCAAAGCGGCTCGTCATTTCTGTTAACAAAAACAGGTTTATAAAAAATCTTAAATGGTAAGGATGTGATAATCATCAAGAACAACTATGAGCAACCATGAAATTTCCATCTTCTTTTTTCTGCAGCTAGCGTTCATTTTGGCTATTGTGCGCATTGTGGGCATATTAGCCAGGCGAATTGGCCAGCCCCAGGTTGTGGGCGAAATGATCGCTGGGGTTTTAATTGGCCCATCTTTTTTTGGTTTGTTGTTTCCCCAGGCGCAAAGCGCCCTGTTCCCCAAGGAGACTATTTCCGTAATTTATGCAGTTAGCCAGGTTGGACTGGTTATCTACATGTTTTTGATTGGCGCAGAGTTTAATGTGGGCTTGATACGTGAGCGGGTCCGCAGCGCGGCTTTTGTTTCGCTGGCCGGGATTCTGACGCCGTTTGCGCTGGGTTCTGGAGTGGCTTTGTTGATGCTGCGGAACCAGACGCTGTTTGCGCCAGGCGTTGAACCGTGGGAGGCGATGCTGTTTGTCGGCTCCGCTATGTCGATCACCGCTTTCCCCATGCTGGCGCGCATCATTTATGAGCGCGGTCTGTCTGGCACGTCGTTGGGCACGCTGGCGCTGGCCGCTGGCTCCATTGATGATGCCCTGGCCTGGTGTTTGCTGGCGATTGTTTTGGCCAGCTTTGGCTCTAACCCGATGATCGCCGTCTCGGCAATTGGTGGTGGTTTGCTGTATGCGCTGGTCGTGCTGCTGGCGCTGCGCCCACTGCTGCGCCGCCTGGATGACGTGGCACTGCGAAACGGCCGTGTTACCGGGCCTATGCTTGGCTTCATTCTCATGCTGGTCATGCTGGGCGCCTGGTTTACCGATGTGGTTGGGATTTATGCCGTATTTGGCGCGTTCATCATGGGCATTGCTATGCCGCGTAAGATCGTTTCCCCAGAGCTGCACAAACTGTTGGAGCCAATCAGCACCAACTTCTTGCTGCCTCTTTTCTTCATTTACTCTGGGCTAAATACGCAGCTTGGGCTCATTGTCTCCCCCGGCATGTGGGAAATCCTAATTTTGGTCGTGGTTGTGGCTATTCTGGGCAAGGGAGTGGCCTGTTGGGCCGCTGCCCGCCTGAGCGGTGAAAACAATCGGGATGCTATGGCCATCGGCACATTAATGAATGCGCGCGGTCTGATGGAGCTGATCCTGCTAAATATTGGCCTGGAACGTGGCGTGATTACCTCAACGATGTTTACAGTGATGGTAATTATGGCGATTGTCACCACACTAATGGCCTCACCCATATTTGAATGGGTCTATCGCGGCATAAAACGTACTCAGGCTTCCCCAATTCCAGGATAAACGTTACTACAACCATTTAACGGAGCGTATCATATTATGAACACAGTAATCAGAACAGATGTTGTCATTGTTGGTGGTGGTCCTGGTGGTGCAGCCAGCGCAGTTTTTCTGGCAGAAAAGGGAATCCACTCAGTTATTATTGAAAAAGAAAGCTTTCCTCGCTTCCACATTGGCGAATCGATGACCGGGGAATGCGGCAACGTTGTGCGGCGACTGGGCCTGGAAGAAGCATTAGAGCGCATTCCTAAAACCATCAAGCATGGCGTAAATGTATATGGACAGGGTGGAAATGCCTCGTTTTGGGTTCCGGTTATGCGCCGCAATGAAGAGGAAGCCCTTGAAAAAACGTTCACCTGGCAGGTCCGCCGTGGTGAGTTTGACGAGCTCCTTTTAGACAAAGCGGTTGCCGATGGTGCTACCCTGGTTCGGGGCAAAGCGGTGAAGGTGCTGACACAGCCCGATGGGGTTCCTTGTGGCGTAACGGTGCGCCAGGAGGATGGGGCGCAAATTGACGTGATGGCCGAGATTGTATTGGATGCTTCCGGGCAGACGACGTTCCTTTCTAACATGGGTATGACTGGCAAGAAAGAGCGTGGCAACTATGACAGGCAAATTGCCATTTACTCGCATGTAAAGGGAGCCGTTCGCGAAGAGGAAGATAACACGCTTATTTTTTACGAAAAGAAAAACCATTGGGCCTGGTTTATTCCGCTGGATGAAGAGACGGTAAGCGTGGGTATCGTTGTTCCATCTGACTATTACCGGGAATCTAATATGGAGATGCGGGATTTTTACCTGCATGAAATGCAGAGAATTAACCCGCAGCTCTCGTTACGCGTTCCGGATGTGGCTTTGGTGGAGGAAGTGCGGGCGACGTCTAACTATTCTTACCATATCCGCAATTTCACCGGCAAGGGATTTCTGTGTGTGGGCGATGCTCACCGCTTTATTGACCCCATTTTTTCTTTTGGGCTGCACTTTGCCCTCACCGAAGCCCATTTGGCTGCCAATGCCATTGCGGCCTATCTGCAAGATGGTGTAGGCAGCGACGCAGAAAATCCTTTTGCGGAATATGAACGCTATTGTGAATTGGGTATGAACACTATTCAGGATTTGCTAGACTGTTTCTGGGATCACCCGATTTCGTTTGCCTTTTTTGCTCATTCCCGCTATGTGGATGATTTTATCGACATGTTTGCCGGTCGCGTGTACCAGGAGACGCCTTCTAAGGGGTTGCTGGCGGTGCGCAAGGTGAATGCAAAAACGGCCGTACCCGCCTGATTTTGCGTTTGCCTACTCGATAAGCCTGGCCCGGTGCAGTTTGCGTTCAGCCACATGGGTTAACCAAAGTTCCTGGTTAACCCATGTCAGCCCCATTGGCACAAAGCCAACGGCATAGCGGCCCTGTTCTGCACCGCTGGCCGGGTCCAGGCGTAAAATGGCAAAGTGCTGCTCCTCACCTTCCCAATTAAATTGCTCATAGTGCGAGTCAAAGCGCATAGGGTAAGCAATGCCCAGCCACAGCGAGCCATCGTGAAAGTCCAGGCCGCCCCCGGCAACGGGCACGGGAATTGTGTGCAGCACGTCACCGCTTTCTCGGTCTAGCTTGAACAGTTTGCCATGCTGCTGCGAGGCAGCCCACAAATGCTGGCCGTCCCAGGCCACGCCAGAAAGCCAGCCGTGCTCCCAAACCATGATGGTCTGGTCAAAGTCGTTGGTTTCTGGGTTGATGCGCCGCAGGGTGCCGCCGTCGTGGAGGGATTGCCAGAGGGAACGGCCGTCCCACGTGAGGCCGCTTAAGTTGCCGGGGCAAACCAGTTCAACATCACTTTCCATCGTTTCTGGATCAATCCGGTAAATTTTGCCGCCGGAGAAATCGGAATTCCATAAGAAACGGCCGTCAAAACACAGCCCAACTGGACCGCGCCCCGGCGAGTCAAAACTTTCTACAATCTCTACTTTAGCCATCAAATCCCTCCTATTGTAAAAAACATGAATATTGTACTCTACCGGGCTCTAAACAAAAAGACGCACACCATGGTGTGCGCCCTTTTGCGGAGGAAGAAACAGATGTCTGGCTTCTACAAACTTAGGCCGGCAGCTTCTCTTGCTTGTCTATAGGAACATCCCGGCCAACTGCTTGGGCAATGGCCTTCATCTCCCTAACCAGTTGGGCAAACCGTTCTGGCTTCAGGGATTGACGGCCGTCTGACATGGCTTCTTCTGGCCGGGGATGTACCTCTAAGATGACGCCGTCGGCTCCAGCTGCCACGCTGGCTTTGGTCACGCTTTCCACATATTCCCACTTGCCCGTGCCGTGGCTGGGGTCGGCGATAACGGGTAAATGCGTGAGCTGCTTTAGCACGGGAATGGCGTTAATATCAAAGGTATTGCGCGTGTAGCGTTCAAAAGTGCGAATACCTCGCTCACACATCATTACCCGCGTATTACCGTGGCTCAAAATATATTCAGCACACATCAGCCACTCTTCAATGAGGCTGCTCATGCCTCGCTTGAGCAGCACAGGGTGCTGTGATTCACCAACGGCGTGCAGCAAGGCATAATTCTGCATATTTCGTGCCCCAA
This sequence comes from Promineifilaceae bacterium (SeqCode), assembly GCA_041987425.1. Classification (GTDB taxonomy): domain Bacteria; phylum Chloroflexota; class Anaerolineae; order Promineifilales; family Promineifilaceae; genus Leptofilum. Next base: position 9,560 of record JBHIWP010000073.1, read on the forward strand.
TTTGGAGGATGTCTGCATACTCACACACCAGCGGCACCAGGCTAGGCTCCATTACCTCGGTGACGATGGGCATCCCGGTCTGCTCGCGGGCTTCCGCCAGGTACTTTAAGCCTTCTTCACCCATCCCCTGGAAGGAGTAAGGCGAGCTGCGGGGCTTAAACGCGCCGCCGCGCAAAATGTGCGCGCCCGCTTCCTTGCAGGCATGGGCTGTCTCCAAAATCTGGCTGCGGCTTTCTACGGAACACGGACCGGCCATGACAATTAAATCCTTGCCACCGATTACGTGCCCGCCAATAGAAAACTGCGTGTCGTTGGGTTTAAACTCTCGGCTGGCGATCTTAAATGGCTTGAGGACGGGCACAACGCGCTCCACGCCAGACATTCGTTCCAACTGCTCTCTATTGATCACCCGATCATCGCCAATTATGCCGATAATGGTTCGCTCACTGCCGGTGGAAAGATGGATCTTGAAACCTAACTCTTCGGCCCAGGAAACAATGCCGGACTTTTCTTGCATCGTTGCATTTGGCTGCATTACTACAATCATCATCTATTTATCCTTTTCAATTTAAGAAATATAGCATCACCGATTGCACAGATAGATCAGAATGAGAAAATATCATCAAACTGCAAAATCGGTGATAAAAATTATAGAACTGTGGCCATCACCTTAACCATTGCTTCCATAGCGTTCATTTGGCGCGGGCGAATAGGCGGCAGATTTTGGCGGTCCGGGCGTAGGGATTGGGCTTCGCGGAGGTAAACGTGCACAATGTCCTTGGAGGAACGAGTCGTATTCCAATGAATGAGCACGCGGATACACATTTCCAGGCCGTCAGGCACGGCCATTTCGTGTCCACACAGTAAGGCCACGTCACCCCAGCCAATCTGGCGAGCGGCCAATGCAGGGTAAGTGGCGTTGAGGTCCGTGGTTGTGGTGAAGTAGGCGCTGGCGATATCATCGGGGTGCATCTCATTGCGCTTCATAATGACTTGCAGCAGCTCTCGCGTGGCGGCCAAAATAGCGTCTTCAGTGTTCTCTTTGACCGTAACGGCTCCACGTACGCCCCGGCAGGCAGTAGGCTGTTGATTTTGTGAACTAGCTATAATTCCATTTGATTGCATATCGATCTTCCTCTCGTTTACGATCACTCTTGTTCGGACGGTCAGTCCTGACAAATAAATAAAAAAAGACGCGGCTTTTTGGGCCGCGTCTCGTTGGTTTTTGTGTCGTTTTTGCCTGACTTTTCTAGCGCGTAACGACTACCTCGCAACAATTGCGGCGGGGTTGAGAGCTAAAAAAGTAAAAATAAAAGTATACAGGCTTTGTTAACATGATGGCAGCACTATAGCAGTTCAACGCGGGAACGTCAAGATGTGTTGACCAAATTGCCTTTGAAAATTGGATATTGGTCAGTAAACATCATAATATGGTGCCGTAAACCATCGTTTTCTTTTTTGGTATTGTCGAAAGCGGCCAGGGATAATCGTCGTTTAGCTAGAAACGGTATTTTATTGAACGATTCACAAGGAGAATATAAATGAGATATGCACTTTTGATTTACCATGATGAGCAGAAAGGGTTGCAGCTTACGGATGAAGAGAACCAGGCATTGATGAATGCGCACTGGCAGCTTTTTGAGGAGATGAAGCAGGCTGCGGTGATTCAGCCGGGCGGCCCTGCGCTTGAACCAACGCACACGGCCGTTTCTGTCCGGGTACGTGATGGCAAAAGGGTGACCACAGATGGACCCTTCGCCGAGACAAAGGAGCAGTTGGGCGGACTGTACATTGTGAAGTGCGATACGATGGAGGAAGCTGTCGAGTGGGCGGCAAAGATTCCAGAAGCCCAGCACGGCACTGTAGAGGTGCGGCCCATCATTGACTTTGAATAAGGGCCTGTAGAAACACTAAGGCGGAAAATGCCTAAACATTTTCCGCCTTAGTTCCCACTATTTCCCACTGAACCGCGCATTTCAGCACAAGTCTCTATGAGTATAGCGGATGTATGGGGGTCATTTCTACGGTAATTGTGGACAAATTCGACCCGCGTCCGTTTGTAAAATTTGTACAGTGCTCCCAAAAGTAAACACGCGCTTTACTTTTGCTTTGTCAAATTGAACTAATTATCACTTCCAGAAAATTCACCGCTTACGGCCGTAACTGCCACAACTTCAGCGACAGGTGCAGCGCCAAACGCATATTAGACTGGTTCAGATCGTGTCCCGTCAGCTCCTGGATGCGCTCCAGGCGGTAAAGCAGGGTGTTGCGGTGAATGAAGAGAGATTCGGCCGTTTGGCTAATATTGCCGTGATGGTCAAAATAAGCATCAATCGTCTTTACCAGGGTGCTGTTGTGCTGCCTGTCATAGGCTACCAGGGGACCAATAACCTGGTCTGTAAAGCTGCGGACCGTTGGGAACTCCTCTAGCTGCACCAAAAGCTGATACACGCCCAGGCTGCTAAACTGCACCACTTGCTTAATTTGCAGCCGCTCTGCAAGCTGCATAGCCTGCAACGCCTCGTCATATACCTGGGGCCATTCAGCCAGCGTCGGCGCTGGGCCGCTCATGCCCACCACCAGTACACCGTCTGGATACTCCGTTTTAACCTGCTCCTCAATGCGGCGTCCCAGTTCATGAGCCGTTTCCATATCCTCCGCGTGCTTTAGCTCCTGAAAGACGCATACGTGCTTATCGCCATATACATGTACCAGCGCCGACCGACTGTGGTTGTTCAGCACCCAATGAATGGTGGTTTCCAGGCGACGCAGCGAATGGATAGGCGGGTCAGTCCATTTTAGGGCCAGCACCGCATGCGGTTGACTGGTATTGTGATCCAATCTTCCTTCCAGCCGTTCAATTTCCTTGCGCGGCATCGTGCCCGCCAGCAGCCCTTCTAAAAAGTTGCCGCGCAGCGCCTTCTTTGCCTCGCTGATGGCTTTTGCTTTTGCCATTTCCAGGGCACATGCCGCTGCGCCGTGTTCCACTGCCAGCTTGTCTAGCAGATCGAGCTGGTCCGCCGGGCCAATGACAGACAGGTAGCCCCTGGCCCGATCGCCAGATATAATGGGACTGATGAGCCGCCCAACGTTTTCAATGGGTAAAAACTGCTGCCAATGGCTTTGCCGGGCATGAGCCGCCGCCTTTCGGTTACGTAGAACCGGGGGAAGCTCATCGCGCTGCTGTAGCAACTCGCTTAAAGGCTCCAGTTCGATCTCATTGTTCTGAGGAACGGCAATCGCCTGAATCTCCATGCGTTTGTCTTGAACAACCACAATTTTGCCCGTAAGTTTGGCCACCAGCTCCGTCATGGCATCTAAACCCTGGTCTTCGCGCGACATCTCAGACAGTGTGCGATATAGCTGCATACCGCGCTCACTGGTTGCCGACTGCCTGTCTACGAGCAAGGCAGCAATCGCCCGATTTGCCTCACGTACAGAACTGCTTTCTGGTACAACCAGCAAAGGAAGCGAGAGTTTATTGGCTTGTTCACCTATATTTGCTGAGACAGGATTAAAGAGAAGGACGCCAGAGACGTTTATCTTAGCCAGCAAGGCCAATTTTTGCTTTAGTGCCGATTCGTTGAGCTTGGCCTGTAGAGATGGGGGAACGATGACCAGATCGTTGAGCTGAACCTGCTCTTCAATTGCTTCCCAGCTAGTAAGTAAAACCACCCACTCCACGGCTCGCCGCGCTTGCTCGGCTCCGCCCATAGCGGTGGTGTTTAAAGGTAAAGCCAGACGAAGCAAATCGCTAATCGTAATCTGGTCTAAGGCTTGCTCATTCATATGTTAGAATTGCCATTTCCATTGACCGGAAGGCGGATAATAAAGGTTGTTCCTTCGTTTGGTGCGCTGACAACGTTTATCTCCCCACCATGTTGTTCGATGATGCGGTGGCTGGTTGCCAGGCCCAAACCGGTGCCTTTGCCGGGGTCTTTTGTTGTGTAAAATGGCTCAAAGATGTGGGCTAATTCTGCTTCTGTCATCCCTTTGCCATTGTCTTGAACCATTATCTGGACGTGGTCCTTTTCGCCATCGAGTCGCGTGGTAATTGAAATCTGGCGCTGGTGAAGCAAATTGTTCACAGCGTCTCTGGCATTGATGATCAGATTGAGCCAGACGCTTTTTAGGTGCTCCCAGCTGGCAATAATTGGCGGCAGGTCCTCGGCCAGGTTTTGAATGACTTCGGCATCGGCCGTGGATAGCTGGTAACGAACCAGGTCCAGGGTTTGCCGAATTGATTGGTTTACATCGCCCGAGGTGAGATTGTAATGCTCCTGCCGGGCAAAATCCAGCAATCCACGCACCACTTTGGCAGCGCGATCCCCGGCGCGAGCGATGAGATCAACCGCTTCGTAATTTTCATCCTCTTCTGGGATAAACATTTTCAGCATTTCTGCATTGGCATTTATGGCAGTCAGTGGGTTGTTAATTTCGTGGGCAACGCCAGCGGCCAGTTGTCCAATGGCTGCGAGTTTACCTGCTTGCAGCAGGGAACTTTCCAGGCGCCGTTCTTCGGTGCGGTCCTGCCACAAAATAACGGCCCGGGCGGAGCTGGCCTGTTTGCTGGGGATGGGGTAGGCGTTTACATCCCATTCCCGGGGCAAATGATCATCGCCTTTCCAGTTAACTGTCCAATGTTGGTCGTATTTGTGAGCCAGAGTCTTGGCAGCAAGACAGTGGCTGCAAGGCTGGCTGCGATTGAAGAAAGTTTCGTAGCAAATTTTGTTAACCAGGTGTTCGGGCACGGTATCCAGCTCGTCTGCCTTGCTTTTGTTAATGCCTACCAGCTTCCAATCATCGTTGATGGTGTATATGGGGTGGGGAATACCGTCGATGAGGGCTTGCAGCGTGTTGCGACTTTCCAGCATTTCTTGCTGACGCTGGCGGATGCGCGTAAAGAGCCAGGCGTTTTCGATGGCTTCGCTGATGGAACTCGCCAGGGAGGCAAACAAATCCAGGTCTACTTCGGTGAAGCGGCCGTCGAGCTTGTTGAAGGCGTTGATGAGCCCAACGGGACGGCCGCGCACCACAAGTGGCGCAGCAATTAGGGCATTTACCTGGAAGTTCGGCGGGGCGTCAAGATCGGGTTGGAAACGGCCGTCTGACCCTGGTTCGTTTAAAATAACGGCCGTTTGCTCCTGAAAAGTCACGCCCAAAATCCCTTCGCCTACCGTAATAGCGGGAACGGCCGTTACCGGCAGCGGCCCGCTGCGGCCGTGCAAATTTTGATAGCGCAGCTTGGTTCCCCCCTCAACCATCAATGCCCCGGCCAACTCGATGCCCAACAGTTGTTCCACGCCAGCAATGGCGGTTGCCAGAACCTCGCTTACCTCCAGCGTGGCCGCCACCGCCTGCCCCAGGCGATTGAGCGCCGCAAGCTGCTGGCTTTGCCGCTGGAGCTGCTTTTCTAGCTGCTGGGTGCGCAAAATTGTGTTTACCCGGGCCAAAAGCTCCTGCGGCCGGTACGGCTTGGTGATGTAGTCATCGGCTCCAGCTGTGAGGGCTTCTACCTTTTCGCTGCTGCCTGCCGCTGCCGTCAGCAGCACCACGCGCGTGTATTGCAGCTTTTCGTGGTCGCGAATCCAGTTCAGCACATCCAGGCCAGAAAGGTTGGGCATGCGCATGTCCAACAAAACAAGATCGATTTCCTGGACTTCGTTGGCAACGGTCGCCTGCAGAAAATCAATCGCCTCCTGACCGTCGCGTGCCGAAGAAACCAGAAAGTTTGCCTTCTTGACCAAAAAGTCGGCCAAAGATTCAGCAATTTCTGGTTCGTCATCGACGATCAGAATATGCGATCTTTTTTCGCTTGAAAGTGGCGTAGAAACGGCCGTTCCCGCCCCAGTTTGCTGCGACACGTGCTACCTCGTAATCAGGCAATTAAGTAATCGAGTAATTACCCAATTACCCAATTACTTAACCACGTAACTCCGGTTACTCTTCCGGATTGGTTGTAAACGTATACCCATGCCCTTGAATAGTCCGAATGTATTTGGGATCACTGGGCACTGGTTCAATCTTCTCGCGCAGATTTTTAATGTGGGCCCGTACCAACTCTGGGCTGCCCGTATCACGCGGGTAATCCCACACATCTTGCAGGAGCTGCTGGCTGTTGAACACCTGGTCTGCATTGCTCATAAGATGATAAAGCAAATCAAACTGTACATTGGTAAGCAGCGCCGTGCCGTTAGGCGTCGTAACCTTAAAGCTGCGGCAGTCTAATACCACGTTGCCCGCGACGACTTCGCTCGGCTTTTCCTCTTTTACTTCTTTGGGCACTACCCGACGAAGAATTGCCCGTACCCGAAGCTGCAGCTCTTCCATATTGAATGGTTTGCTCAGGTAATCATCTGCCCCCGCGCGAAAGCCCTCGATTTTATCTTCGTCTTTGGCTTTTGCCGTTAGAAAGAGCACTGGCAAATCTTGCAGCAATGGATCGCCCCGAATCTGTCGACAAACCTGGTAACCATCAGCACCAGGCATCATGATGTCTAATATGAACAGGTCCGGGCGATGACGACGCGCCAACTGTAGCCCTTCCGTGCCGCTGTTTGATACCATAACGTGGTAGCCGTACAGTTTCAGCGCGCGTTGCAAGGTTCGGGAAACCAGTTCGTCGTCATCAATTACAAGAATGGTAGCCATGTGCACTCCTCTGGCTTTATCGCCTGTGGATAAAAAGCTTCATCTTATGTGAATCTACCGCCGTAGTATAGCAGATTTTGCAAAGTGAAAGGGACCCCATCATTAGAATAAAAGAATGGGACGCTGTACGCGTAGCGGTCGCCTTGCGACATTAACGCCGATAAACGCAGATTTACTTCTTTAATCAGCGTCATCCGCCTCATCGGCGTTATCTTTGCGAAATCGCGTGAATTACCTCATGCCCCTAAATTAGCAGGCGCAGCGGGTCTTCAAGGATAGCTTTGAGCGCCTGCATATACTGAGCAGCTTCCACGCCATCCGTTACGCGGTGATCGGCTGAAATTGTAGCCTTCATGCGTGTGCCAACAGCCAATTCGCCATCGATCACGACGGGTACCTGCTTGGCGGACCCCACGGCCAGGATTGCGGCGTGAGGTGGGTTGATGATGGCTACAAAGTGCTCTACGTCAAACGCACCCAGGTTACTTACGGTAAAGGTGGAGCCTTCCACGTCTTCTGGCTTTACCTTGCCTTCGCGGGCGCGGGCGATCATCTCTTTATGGTCTTGAGCAATTTTGGAGATGCTGGCCCCAGCGGTGCCTTTTTGCACAATGGTTAGCAGCCCGCCTTCAACAGCCACGGCCGAACCCACGTTAATCTCATTATGGAGGATGATCTTGTCGCCGCCAAAGCTGGCGTTGAGGTTAGGGAACTGGCGCAGGGCAAGAGCTGCAGCCTTCACCACCAGATCATTTACAGATACTTTCTGCTCTGGATCCAGCGACTCGTTGATCTTTTTGCGCAGCTCCAGCGCCGCGGCCATGTCGATGTCTGAAGTGACCTGGAAGTGAGGAACGGTGGTTTTGCTTTCGGTCATGCGGCGGGCGATGGCCTGACGCATGCGGGTAAGCGGTTTTTCTGTGGCGGTGGGTGGAGTGGGGGTAGAAACGGCCGTTTTCACAGCAGGTTGAGCCGCAGCCGGTTCAGGCGCCGGACCGCTCTCCAGGAAGGCCTCTACATCCGCCTTGCGCACGCGGCCACCGGGCCCACTGCCGCCGACCTGGGTCAGATCAACATCATGTTCCTGCGCCATGCGCCGGGCCACTGGCGTAGCCTTTACGCCGCCGGGGAATTCACCATCCGGCTCGCCGCTGCCGCTTTTAGCTGGCTTCGCCTCTGGTGCTTCTTCGGTTGGCGCTTCCTCTGCGGCGGCCTCGGCCTTTGGTTCTTCTTCCTTAGCCGCCGGAGCAGGTTTGGCCTTTGGTGCTTTGGCGCCGTTGCCTGCGCCATCCGTCATGCCAGAAATATCTTCGCCTTCCTCGCCGATAATGCCTAAATTGTCGCCTACCGGAACCAGATCTCCCGTGTTGGCAAGCTGGGCCAGCAGCACGCCGTCGGCGCGGGCAGTCAACTCCTGCGTGACCTTGTCAGATTCGATTTCGGCCAGCACATCGCCCTTTTGCACCGCGTCACCCACCTGTTTAAGCCAGGTGCCCATCGTGCCTTCTTCCATATCGAAACCCAACGTTGGCATCTTAATAAATTCAGCCATTACAAAATCTCCTTCACCGCCTCAATGACCCGTTCGGGATTGGGCAGGGCCGAGCGCTCCAACTCGCCAGAATAGGGGGCAGGCACGTCATACTGCGCCACGCGCTTGATGGGGGCGTCGATGTAGTCGAACGCTTCGTCTTGCAGGCGGGCCACAATTTCTGCACCAATGCCATAAGTCTGGTGTCCAAACTCTACTATAACTGCCTTAAAAGTCTTTTTGAACGACTCTATCACCGGACCCATGTCCAGCGGCTGCAAGCTGCGCAGGTCTATCACCTCGGCCTCAATGCCTTCTTCGGCCAGGCTCTTGGCTGCGTCTAACGAAACGTGCAGGCCCTCACCATAGGTCACAATTGTAACGTCTGATCCTTCGCGCTTCACGTCTGAAACGCCAAGAGGAACAGTGAAGTCCTCTTCTGGTACCTCATCGCGCACCTTGGGCGAGGTATAGAGCGCCACCGGCTCAATAAACAGTACCGGTCCATTATCGCGAATGGCGCTTTTTAGCAAGCCCTTGGCATCGTATGGGGTAGCCGGGCAAACCACCTTGAGGCCTGGGAAGTGAGCGAAGATAACGTCCGGCGTGTGGCTGTGGGTAGCGCCTAGCTGCTTGCCA
>JBHIWP010000074.1:0-18260 GCA_041987425.1 Promineifilaceae bacterium (SeqCode)
CCAGTTATAGACGCCCCCAGCCCAGTTGTAGACACCGCCAGCCCAGTTGTAGACCCCACCGGCCCAGTTGTAGACGCCGCCAGCCCAGTTGTAGACGCCGCCAGCCCAATTATAGACGCCGTTTGCCCACACTTCGGCGTGGGGCCAATCTTCGGTGCCGTTGTTGGCATTGTCGAAGGTAACGTCCATCCCCGCCAGATCACCTACTTCAATCCACATCAGGGTCTGCAAATCTGCCGCGCCCAACACTACCAGGGAGCCATCGGTCGGGTCTTCGGTGTAGTAGAGGTACACCTGCCCATCGTCGCTGATGACTTTTTGCACCTGGCCTTGATAGTGAAAAGCCAGTTCAGCCTCGTCCAGAACGTAGTCTCCGTTGTCATCAATGACTGGATCGCCGTTGTCGTCTAGCTTGAGCCAGCCGTGTGCCAGGTCGGCGTTGATGTCCATGCCGCTGTTGGCTTCTAGCAGGGGAATGTCACCAAAAACGGCATCGGGCACCCAGATACGGCCGATTCCCTGCTGCAAGGGGCTGTACAACAGCTCGTTGTCGGCCATTGCAGTTTGAGTGGAAGCCATGATCCGGTATTTTACCTGGTTGGGCGTCATCGTCGGGTGCGCTTCTAGAATGAGCGCCACGACGCCAGAGGCAACGGCCGTCGACATGCTGGTGCCGTTCATGCGGAACATGCTGGAGCTGACGGAATAATCCGGGTGGGCCAGCACCAGCGCCGGGGAGTGGCTGGTTGCAGGGTCGGTATCGCCGTCGTTGAACATGTAGGAAACGACGTTGCCGCCGGGCACCAGCAGGTCTGGCTTGACAAAGCCGTCCAGCGTGGGGCCGGTGGATGAAAAGTTCGCTAGCCTGTCATCGGCCCAGTAGCCGGGGGTTTTGTTGCTGTCTACGGCGCCGATGGTGATGATGTAGGGATCATTGCCGGGCACGGTGATGCTTTCGGCGTAGGGACCTTCGTTGCCCGCGGCGGCCAGCACCACAATGCCTGCGGCCCAGGCTTCTTCAACGGCCCGGTTGAGCGGGTCGGCAAAGTAGGGCGAGCGGGCCCAGCCGCTCAGGCTCAGGTTCATGACCCGTATATCGAAGGTATCTTTGTTGTCTACCACATATTGGATGCCTTCGATAACGTCTTCGTAGGTGCCAACGCCGTCGTCGCCCAGCACGCGGATGCTCAGCACCTGGGCATCGGGGGCAATACCCACCGTGGCGCCGGTGTAATAATCTTTGACGTTGTTCCAGATGATGCCCGCTACGTGCGAGCCGTGGCCATAGCCGTCCTGGCTGTTGCTGAAGTCCGTAAAACAACCCCCGTTGGGGCTGGTTGCCGCGCAGTTGCTGCCGCCAACAAAATCAGCCTGACCCAAGAAGTTCTGCTGAACGGCGTTTCCCAAGGTTGCCTGGGTGTTGGCGTCAAAATAAACGCCGCTGTCTACCACGGCCACCGTCACGCCGTCCCCGGTGATTCCATTTTCATGGGCGATATCTGCGCCCATATCGATGCTAATGGGATTGGCAACCTTATAGACATTTGCGTTATCTGTTGGTTCAACGTGCGGAATTGATTCGCTCCAACCTTCAGGAATTCTGCTGAGAACGACAACTGCACTGTTGGCGGGCGTATCAAAGAAATAAGCGCTTCCGTTCTTAGAAAGCGTAGGGCTGTTTACAAACTGGGTAAAACCCGTGTAGCGGTAGACGATCATGCCCGTGGCCGCATCGATTATCTCGTACGCGCCGCTCTTATCGCCAACGTGCAGGTTGCCATTTGGAGCCACCACAGGTCCTGAGAGCAGGTCGTCGTTTGTGTTGTGAGTCCATTTACGATTCCCCGTCGCAACGTCATAGGCTAGCAGCTTACCCTCTTTCATTGTCACATAAAGCGTGCTTTCATCGGCCGAAAGAGCCGGTGTTGTGTAAACGTGACCACCGTTAGGTGCCGCTTTATCTAGCACAAGATCGCCATCGCCGTTAAGGCCAATAATGCTCCCATTTTCCGTACCCGCATAAAATATTCCGTCGCTGCTAACAACCGCATCACTCCAAATGTTATCATTTAGCGTAACAAAATAGTTCTGGCTGCCACCAGGGCTTACGCGATAAACATACCCTTTGTAGCCAAAGAAATAGATATTGCCGTTGGCGTCTAACTGGGGGGAATGCTGATAAGGGCTACCGCTAGTGCTGGCGGCAAAGGTCCAGTTTGTGCTGCCGCTTGCCGGGTTAATGGCCATCAATATGCCCTTCTCATTCACAATATATGGCGTACCGTCTACCCCTACCACGGGGGGCGCTAAGAATTTGAAGTTGGTGGAATCAACGGCCGTCCAGGCAATGACCCCATTGCTCAAATTTAGGGCATAAACCTTAGTTTTTTCGTCAGCCACATAAAGGTGATTAGACCCAAGGGCCACTCCGCCACTAAATTTTGTCGGGGCGTTACGCTGCCAGATAATTTCGCCAGTCGCGGCACGGATGGCGTAGGCTTTGGTCTCGCCAGCAATATAGATAATGTTGCTGCTGCTCACAACGCCCGGTTTACGATAGGGTTTGCCGTCAAGATTGATCCGGAAGCGCTCGCTGCCGTCTTCGTTGATGATCACCATTTTGCCATCTTCGTTAACGGCAAAAGCGCCACCGTCGGGCAAGGCTGTTAAGGGCGCGTAGAGGGGGGTAGAAAGGTTGTGGCGCTCAATGTAGGTACGGCGATCTGTCACCCAGCCTTCCCAGGCATAGGGATCGATCTCGGCCGTCCTTACCGACTGGTTTTCGGTAATGGACCGTATGCCGGGCGTTGCGGCCAGAACCTCAAGCTGCTCGGCAGCAACGGTGGCCCCGACGGCATTAATCAGCCACAAATCGCTGGTAATGGTGCCGCCAGCTGCCTTCACTGCTTCTGCGGCCGTTTCGGCTGAGTCTGCCATAACAATGACGGAAAGTTGGGGGGAAACGGCCGTTTTCAGGACCGGATCAACATAGACGGTGGATGGAACAGGGCGAAGAATAAGTGCGCCAAGCAAAATAGCGCAAATTCCCAAACACAGGAAGAGGCTGAATTTGAGCACTGATTTCAATGAATAAGTAGTTGGTGCCCTTTTCATCGTACGTAGTTCCAATAATCGTAAGTAAAAACCAAAATTGAGTCTGGTTGATTTAGAACATCTTTTTGGCTTTTACGGTCTTCAACTCATAACAGTACAGGTATCTTTTCTACTTTTCAGTCTAAACAATCAGACTGACGGAGATTGTTACAAAGTGGGCAGAACGGCCGTATTAGTACTGACGTCCTATCTGCCATTAAAACGAAATGGCGCTTTTTAAATCTCCCAAACCATTAGCATATAAATCGCGCCGATAATAGCTGCAGCTGCTGCAAGCTAACGGGCTTATTGAGAATAAGCTCCACATCTTCTGGCAAAAATTGATAATGCGAACTAATGCCGCTAACAATAATGATCTTTGTCTTATCAAGTCGTGGATCTAGCTTAATTCGTTTCAACAGCGTCGTTCCCGAGAGATGAGGCAAATTCAGATCAAGCAGCAAAATAGTCGGGATGTTTTCATCCAGCCATAGACGTGCATTTTGCCCGTCATGAACTCGATGAACTGAATAACCCGCTGCTTCCACCGCCCTGGAGTACATAGCGGCTTGGTCAACGTCGTCTTCTACAATAAGTGCAAGTGGCACATTCTGCGTAAATTTCATCACTAATTCCTCTAAGCATTCAACTTTTTCTCTGAAATCTACTTCTGGCTGCTAATAGCCTACCAAACTGTTCTTAAACGGTAACAAAAAACTTTATAAAAATTTCTTAAAAACCTTTTTTAGCAAATCACAAAAAGCGCTTTGAAATAGAAAGTAAGGTTTCTCGTGTTTTGCTCAAGTAAAAGCCAAAATTGAGCCTGATTTATTTCAGATAACTTTTTGGCTTTTACACAACACGCACATTTTTTAGCCAGGCAGGAATAAACACATCTCTTCCAGAATGCTTTCAGGGGCTTAAATTTTTCTTAAAAGCGTTAACAGATTGGGAATACCCGCTATTTGATAAAGCGGTAACCGGTGCCGTGCTCAGTTTGGAAGTAGCGTGGATTTGAAGGGTCTTTTTCTATTTTTCGACGCAAATGAGACATGTACACGTGAACATAGTCGATACTGTCCACGTACTCCTCGCCCCAGACGTTTAGCAAGATTTGCTGGTAAGTCAGTACCCGGTTGGCATTTAACACCAAAAAAGAAAGCAAGGTAAACTCGGTGGCGCTTAATTTTATTGCTTGTTCTTCTACCAAAACCTGCCGACCATCCAGATCGATAGTTAAATATTCGTCTCGATACAGGTGAGCTTTTTCTACCTGATCCGCTTCGGTTTTTACCCGGCGCAGCACGGCCTTGACCCTGGCTTTTAAAACTTCCTGGCTAAATGGTTTGGCAATAAAATCGTCGGCCCCGTATTCTAACCCTTTAACAATATCCTTATCGCCGCCCATGGTGGTGAGCATGATAATGGGCGTATCGGCCATCAGCCGGATTTGATGACACGTCTCCCAGCCATTCAACTCTGGCATAACGATATCCAGAATAACCAGATCGGGGCGGTGGGCATAAAACATTCTCAGCCCTTCCTTGCCGTTAACGGCCGTATACACCGTGGCCCCCTCCGTATGAAAGACCAGCTTTACCATCTCTGCCAGGTTTTGATCATCGTCGATGATCAATATTTTCTTGCTGCTGAAATCCATTATTTTTAGCCCGCTCCCGGTATTTACCCGTCCTCAGCGGTGCATCTGCGCGATTGAGCGTCAGGAAAGTGTGTAATTTTACGCACTGCGCTACTTTGTTTACTGACAGGGATTTTACTATAAGGTCACAAATTTGTTTAATAACCTCAAAAGCTCCATCCCGAGTGTTGCCCACGCTCAGCTCTGGCCGAATTCAAGCCGAGCACAGCGCAAGCGGCGGTATGCCCTTTTCTATTGCGTGCGAACTAGGGGTTAACTGCGCTGGCAACAAGCTGCTCAATGGCAGCCTTGGTGGAAAGAAAAGCAATGGGCGGCAGATCATCCGGGGAAAAGAAGGCAGCGTCAGCGGCGTCATCACCAGGCTGGAGAGTGCCGCTTAGCAGACGTGCCCTGTACAAAATGAAGATCGATGCGCCCCCTTGCCCAGGCGGGTTTTGGTACACACCCATTAAATCTTCGATGGCAACACGCAAATTAGTTTCTTCGAAGGCTTCGCGCACGGCCGTTTCCTCTGGATCTTCACCATGGTCCAAAAAGCCAGCAGGAATGCTCCACTTGCCAATCTCCGGGTGCATGGTGCGGCGCACCAGCAAAATCTTGCCTTCGTGCACCACAAAAACGCCTACCCCCACCTTGGGATCGGTAAAATGAATAAAGCCGCAGTCGGGGCAAATCCGGCGCGGCTTATCACCTACAGTTCGTGTTTCCATGGGCGCAGCGCAGCGGCTGCAAAATTTCACGTCTTCTGGTGCAGAAGGAGCGGACATGATGTGGTCCAAATTTTATGTGCCCGGCTTAGCGGTTCACAAAACTACCGCTGCCTGCGGGCATAGAGCGTGAGGCCAAATAAAAGGAGCAGCAGCAGACCGAGCCCAATTTGCAGCGTGAGCAGGGGATTAAAAGGCGCGGCACGTTCTTCTGACAGCATATGCACTTCTTCTTCAGGCAGAACGGCCGTTGTCTGTGCATCTGTTGTATCGTCATCGGGTTCCGCCACTTCAGCCGCAACTTCGCTGGCGGCCTCACCGCCTGCTGCTTCATCCATATCGCGGTCAGGCAAGGGCGTCGGCGATTCAACTCGAGGCAGCAGCGATACGGTGGGCGTGGGCGAAACGGTAGCAGTGGGCTCGGAATCTGAAGCGTCATCCTCAGCCGTGACCCCTTCAATAGAATTGGCGGGGCTGGGAACGGCCGTTGCTGCCGACGGCGCTGCTGCGGATTCTGCCGCATCCTCTTCTTCCATCGTTTCTTCGGTCAGCACATCATAGGTAGCAACTTCCTCTTCCATGGCCTCTTCTTCAGCGGGCGGCTCCCGTCCCTCATCCTCAGCCTCGCCAAACTCAAAGACCTGTGGTTCGGCCGTTTCGGCTATCACCTGCGTAGACTCTATCTGGGCTACGTCTGCGGCGGGCGCCAGGGCAGGCTCACCGGCACCTAGCCCGGTAAAAACACCGGCCACAAAGGCAAAAAGCAAGAAGAAAGCAGTCATGGCCGTGGCGGCGCGCAAAACAGGATAGGCCTGCACCCAGGGCTGCCGGGCAGGGCGGCTGTATTGTGCCGGGTCCAGAATAAAGTTGCGCGGCACCTTCCGCTGCGGCAGCTGGCGCAGGCTTTGTTTTATGAGAAGAAGCTGCTCCACCTCCAGGCGCAGCGTTTCATCCTGAGCCATCTCCTGCTCAAACCGCTGCCGGGCACGGTTGCTCAGCGCCTCATCCAGGTAGGCCGCTACGGCTTCTTGCCGCTTCTCCTCGGCTGTTTTCGTTAGGTTTCGCAAAAAATCGAACATGTTTACTGTAATTGAGCAATTGGGTAATTACGTAATTACCTAATTACCTAATTACACCTCGTTGTCTTATCTCCAACCTCTATGGTTCACCCTGTAAACGATAGTTTGCTGGCAAAAGTTCCTTAAACCCCTGCAAACAGTCGCGCAGCTTTGACCGGGCGCGGCTGACGCGGGATTTCACCGTGCCCAGCGACACCTCGGTGATGTCGGCAATGGCATTGTAATCGTACCCTTCCACGTCGCAGAGAACGGCCGTAATACGCTGATCATCGGGCAAGCTTTGCAAACATTCCTCGATGGCCTCAATCAGCTCCATCTGCTGCTGCTGCCTCTCTGGACCCATTTGCGGGTCGCGCAAGAAAGCAAACGATTCCTGATTGTCGTCGGTAATTCTTTCCAGGGATGATTGAGGGCGGCGCTTGCGGCGGCGCAGTTCATCGTAGCAGCCATTGGTCGTGATACGCAGCAGCCACGCCTTAAAATTGCCGCCGCGAAACTTATTGAGAGATTTGTAGGCAGAGATAAACGCCTCTTGGGCTGCATCCTCCGCGGACTGGGGATCGCCCATAATGCGGTAGGCGACGTTATACACAACCTGCTGGTAGTGTAAAACAAGCGAATTATACGCCTGAACGTTTCCTTTTTGAGCCTGGGCTATGAGGGCAACTTCATCCATTTTTGCGAGTTAGAGCGTGAAAAGTAAAAGTGATAAATAAAAAGTTTGCGCTTCTTTTCACTTCTTATTTATCACTTTTCGCTCCTCCAGTCATTATTGACAGATAAAAAACCATGAACTATACTCCCGCACGTCCCAAAATTAGCCGAAGTGGCGGAACTGGCAGACGCGCACGACTCAAACTCGTGTTCCTTCGGGAGTGTGGGTTCGATTCCCACCTTCGGCATTGATCATCAAGTTGAGCTTGAGAATTTTTCAGCAAAGCTGTTGGATTATAAGCCCCGCTTTGGGGCAGGGCAAATGGATACAGGTTGCAGCCAAATTTGACAATCTGTGCCCATCGCCAGGTTAAGAGGGTTGCTCGGTAGCGGGTAGCTCTTTTTTTATGTCAATTAGTTACGCACCATGAAACGTTTACCCACGCCATTCTTCATTTTGTTGGGTCTGGTCATTGGCGCTGGGCTGGGACTGGCTATCGGCTGGGTTTTCTGGCCCACCGAATTCACCGACGCCAACCCCACCGTGCTGCAAGATAGATACCGACGCGACTATGTGCAGTTAATCGCTGACGGCTACGCCCTGGACAATAATCTAGGTCTGGCCCAGCAGCGCATTGAAGATTTGGGCGAAGACGGACCGCAGTACGTGCTCGAGGTGCTGATAGAGATGATTTTGCGGCAGGAAGATGAGAACGCCGTCCGGCGGCTGACGCGGCTGGCCAATGATATTGGTCAATACACCCCGGCTATGGCCCCATTCCTGTCCGCTACGCCAGAGGCGGGTCCATGACGCCATCGCCCCGACGTCGGCAGCGGCAAGGCCAGCGTCCATTACCGTTTTGGCGACGCTTAAGCACCACCGGCTGGCTGCTGCTCAGCCTGATCGTCGGGCTGGTGGGTGGCCTGTATTATGCCTGGGTGGTTGATCCGGTTGTTTTCACCGACGCCAGCCCCGCCCGGTTTAATGAGCATTACCGGGAAGAGTATATTGTTTTGGTAAGCCAAAGCTATGCGGTGAACGAAAATTGGCCCCTGGCGCAGCAGCGGCTGGCCACGCTGGAAGACCCCAACATTGCCGAAACTGTAAATGAGCTGCTAGAAACGGCCGTGCGCCAACAGCGCCCCGCCCCCCTGCTGGAACAGCTGGCCACCGTCGCTCGCCAGCTCGGGGCAGAAGGACAGGCCATTGCCCTGTTTGCCCCCACGCAGCCCGCGGCGGCCCTGCAACCTACGCCCACCCCAGCGGTGGCAACCACGCCAACAGACACGCCAGCTCCCACCGCGACGCCTACAAATACGGCCGTTCCCACCCCAACCGGCACAGCCACCCGACCCGCCACGGCCACACCCCAGCCCAACTATCGCCTCACCGAGCAAACCCGCCTGTGCGATGATGAAGAAGCCATTAACCGCATTGAGGTAATTGTGCTGGATGCCTTTTTGAATGATTTACCCGGGGTTGAAATTGAAGTGACGTGGCAGAACGGCCGTGACCGTTTCTTTACCGGATTTAAGCCGGAAAACGGCCGTGGCTACGCCGATTTTGAGATGTCGCCCGACATTTCTTACACCGTGCGCCTGCCGGATGGCAGTCCCGAAGTTAGCGGCCTGCGCCTGGAAGAATGCGACAGCGGCCTGAGCGGCGGCTGGCAGCTCACCTTCCAAAACCTCCGCGACGGCAGTCCCACCGATTCTAAAGAAAACGAATAACCCTTCGACTTTGTCATGCTGAGCAAAGCGAAGCATCCCTATGGCATACCAATAAAATAAGTTCAGCCCGCGAACAAAGGTTTCGGTTGGCATGGTTTGGAGGGATTCTTCCCTGCGGTCAGAATGACAAATCGTTACTTGATAATTGGGTCGTCGTAATAGAAGGGCACGACCTGAAACCAGGTATTGCCTATCTGCAGCGGCACCGGATTTCCCTCATTATCAATAAAGGTGAACATATCGCTGCGGTTGCGGCGCAGCCAGGTAACGTCGTATTTTTGGCCGTCGCGGATGAGCATGGCATAGCCACTGCCCCAAATCTGTATTTCGGTGGTGTGGAGGTCACAGCCGCCACCCTCGCGAGGATACACGCAAATGGAGCGGTCGAACTGGTGCGGCGCGTAGAGGATAATCACGTTGGCGGCGCTCACCTGCTCATCACTATTGCCATCGACAAAGGTTTCATCGTCAACGGTGCGGTAGTAACGGCCGTCTGCCTCCTCATACTCCCACACAATCTTGGACCACGTCGAATAGTGCAGTTCCACATAGCTGGCCGGATCGCTATCGGGCGGCGGCGTGGTGTCGAAGGCCATCGTGGTGGAGAAGCGAGGCGGGCGATTGTCGTTGCCCCACTCGACAGCTTCCCACAATCCAGCAGTATCGGCATACAGCGTGTGCTCAAAAGGAATCGTGGGGTCATCCTCTTTGCGATAGAAGCCAGTTGCCGTCTCACGGTAGATACGATCGCCAATGTCGGTTTGGGCAATGGCGTCGAGGATGAGCGGGTGAGAGCCGGACATGAAGATAGCGGCATCGTACATGGCAGGCAGTTCTTTATCGATCAGACGCGCGCTGCGAATCGGGCCGACATCGGACGGCGTTTGCCCGTAGAAAATAGCGGTGAAGCGAGTGATGTTGGTTTCGGTCACGTGCTCAAAAACGATATCGGCCTGCCCAATGCCGTGCTGTGGGCGCGTGTAGCTGGCCGGGTTGTTGGAGATTTTGATGGCAAGCGGTCGTCTTTGCAGCACGGAGGGGTCTGCCACCAACTCACCGGTCAACGGATTGCGGTCCGTGCCAAATTCCTCGGCGCTGTAAATAGCCACTGGCTCCGGCGTGGCCGTGGCTGTGGGCATAACGGTTGGCGTGGGTTCATTATTAACCACGGCAGGCGGCGGCAAGGTGACGGTGGGAGCAGAGGTAGGGGCCAGAGTGGCGGTGGCGTCGGGCACGGCCGTTCCCACCATGGCAATCTCAGTTGGCGCTATAGTTTCTGCTGCACTTACCGGGTCTGGCCTTTCTTCTCCCCCGCAGGCCACCAAAACGGTGATTAGAATGAAAAAAATGAAGAGCAGGAATGTATATTGGATTGTCTTAACCATGCAGCTATTTTATTCACTGTTGGGGATTGAAGCCAGAGGAGAAACGGCCGTATTCATGGGAAAATACGGCCGTTCCTCTAGCCCTCCCCAGCTCCCCCTGCAAGAGAACACACTACTGCTGCAACACAATGGGCAGATATGTCTTTTCATCTAACTCTGTTAGAAGCATCATCCACAATTCCCTACCGTGAACACCATCATCAGCACTGAAAACCAACCAGTTTCCTGCAATGATACTTAAATGAGGATCTGAACTATCGATGCCTGGTGCGATATCTTTAAGCATCTCGGTGCCTAACTCCGTTCCATCACTTTGCCAAATCTCCACACCATTTTCGCCGTCATTAGCAGTAAAGTAAACCTTGTTTCCATCACTTATCAACCAACTTGGAGAAGAGCTATCCGACCCGGGAAAAATATCTTTTATGAGAACAGTACCATCTTCGGTGCCGTCACTTTTCCAAAGTTCATCTCCATTCGCAAGATCATTACCGTAAAAATAAAGCTCATTGTTGGTGGTAGGTAGTGTAATATATCTGCCATATAAGAAAGGAGTTGAAAAACCGCCATAATTTGGCTCCGGATTAATGTTTTTAACCATGTAGGTACCCATTTCTGTACCATCGCTACGCCAAAGCTCATAACTGTTCTCACTCCCATCCGAGGCCCGAAAGTAAAGTACCCCGTTCATGTTTACCAGGCGGTCTGGGAAAGAGGACTCATCTCCTGGCCTAATGTCCTTCACCAGAACGGTGCCTGCTTCAGTACCATCGCTTTTCCACAGCTCCTCCTCTCCTACGCCCCAAACGGCTGCAAAAAACAAGGTGTTATTTACAACCGTGAAAAATTTTGGCGAAGACGAAGCAGGCCCGTTTGTAGTGTCAGGGTTAATCTCCTTTACCAAAAACGTGCCGGTTGCCGTGCCGTCACTTTTCCACAGCTCGACATCAATAACAGGGTCTAGTGAGCCACCAAAATACATTGCATCACCAAAAACAACGGGGCTGCTATAACCAAAATTACGAACAAATACGGTTCCTACCCGAACTGTGCCTGCTTCGGTGCCGTCTGTTTTCCAAAGGCCAGGGGCTGAAGTTGCTGAATCTTTTGCGGCAAAAAACAGCTCGCCATTAAATTCAACGAATCCGTGAGGCTCAGAAGATTCAGCCCCGCCAACGCCGTCCTCTGGATGGATGTTTTTGACCATAACGGTCCCGGCTTCAGTACCGTCACTCTTCCATAATTCTGTCCCCTCCAAAATGGTTCTGGCCTGGAAATAGAGTTCATCATTGTAAACCGTAATGAACCTAGGGTTACTGCCAAAAACAATGCCCTTTCCCACAACCGGATTGATATCTTTCACCAGATGCGTACCCGCATCAGTGCCATCTGTTACCCAAAGCTCCCTGCCCTGTTCTTCTGTCGTAGCCGCAAAATAGATTTTCCCACCCATCTCAGCAAACCAGCCAGGGTTCGAATCACCATCGAGATTGATATCTTTCACCATAAAAGGTTCTATCGTTACAGAACTGTGCTGCTGGGCACTCACCGCGGGCCTCTCCAGGCTGGTCGCCACTAAGAAGGCTAGCATTGCAAAACCAAGGACATAACACATTGCTTTAATCATCTTTTTCTCCTGAAAAGCTGATGAATGTAAACACGTCTCATTTTACTCAACGACCGCTTTCCATTTTTGCAACACGGACTCCGTAGACTGAGCTTTTTGCAACAAAAAACGGCCGCTTCCTTTGGAAACGGCCGTTCACCAATAACCGACTACTGATTACCGCCCACCGATTACTGTATCACAGTCAGCGCAATCCCCTCCACTACCGGCACCGGCTCCTGACGCGGCTTGTGATGCTTGCGCGTGGGCACCGGCGGGCACTCCCAGGCGGAATCGGCCGTTTCTCGGCGCAAATCCTTCAGCTTGGGCAAGATGCCGCAGGCAAAACATTGGTGGCGACAGTCGATGCGCGTCTCCTGCTCCTGGCTCATCAAATAATCCTGCGTCAGGAACTTCTTGGTCACGGCAATGTCGATATGTTCCCAGGGGAAGATCTCATCGATGGTGCGCTTGCGGTGGGTGTAAAAGCGCGGGTCCAGGCCCACTTCATCCAGCGCCTCCTGCCAGGCATCTTCCAAATAATGCTCATGCCAGGCATCAAACTTGGCTCCCTTGCGCCAGGCCCGCTCCACCACATCCGCCATGCGCCGGTCGCCCCGGCTCAGGAAGCCTTCAAACAGCGACTCCTTCGGCTCGTTCCAGCGCAGCTTCAGCCCAGACCCGCGCATAGCGTTACGCAGCAGGTCAATCTTGGCATACACCTGGTCCACATCATCCATCGGCTCCCACTGGAACGGCGTTTGCGGCTTGGGGATGAACGTACTTACGCCCACGTTGACACTGGCCTTGTTATTGTGGAACCTGCGCCCTTCGGCCAGCACCTGATGCGCCAGATCGGCAATCGCCTGCACATCTTCCATTGTTTCCATAGGATGGCCGATCATGAAGTACAGCTTGATGCTGCGCCAGTCGCGCCGGTAAATCTCGCGGGCCGTTTCCAGCAGCTCTTCATGCGTTACGTATTTGTTGATGATGTTGCGCATCTTTTCAGTGGCGGCTTCGGGCGCCAACGTGAATCCGCCGCGACGGCCGTCTCCCAGGTTGTCCATGAGCTGTGTAGAAACCGTCTCCGTGCGCAGCGACGGCAGCGAAATGTTTAGCCCTAGATGGCCAAAGCGCTGCCCGATCTTTTCTGTCAGTTCCAAAACGTGGGTATAGTCGCTGGATGACAATGAGAGCAGAGCAATCTCTTCATAGCCGGTGCTCTCCAGAATCTTCTCCATTGCCGTCAGCACTTCTTCCACAGGGCGCTCCCGCACCGGACGCGTAACCATGCCCGCATGGCAAAAGCGGCAGCCGCGCGTGCAGCCGCGCATAATCTCGATGGGGGCACGGTTATGCACCAGCTCCACAAAGGGAATGATAAAGTCGGTGACGGGCCGCGGCATCACCGGCACGATGGTCTTCATTACCTTGGGCGGTGCTTCCGGCATGTTGGGCGTAATGGCTTTGACGGTGCCGTTATCGTGGTAGGTTACGTCGTAAAAGCGGGGTACGTAGCAGCCTTCGATTTGGGCAATGTAACGCAGCTGGGTTTCGCGGTCCAGGTGGGCGGCAGCGCGCATCACGCCGATAATCTTTAAGATGGCCTCTTCCCCTTCGCCAATCACAAACACATCAATAAACGGCGCCATTGGTTCCGGATTGTAGCAGGCGTGCCCCCCGGCAATCACCAACGGATAGCTGGCGTCCCGCTCTTCAGCGCGAACCGGCATTCCGGCCAGGTCAATCAGGTTCAGGGCGTTGGTGTAAAGCTGCTCATAGGGCAGGCTGATCGCCAGCATGTCGAAGTCACGGATGGGGTGCTTGGTTTCCAAAGAGAAGAGCGGCAGTTCTTGCTCGCGCATGACCGCTTCCATATCTTCCCAGGGGCAGTAAACGCGCTCGGCCAGCAGGTTGCGGTGCTTGTTGATAATGTCGTACATGATCATCAAGCCCAGGTTAGACATGCCCAAATCATAAATATCGGGGAAGGCCAGAGCCACTTTGTAGTCAATGTCGGCCCAATCCTTCACCACCTGATTGTATTCGCCGCCGGTGTAGCGCCCCGGCTTGGTTACACGAGGCAGGATGCGCTCCAGCATGGCCTCGATCTGTTCTGGTGTTCTGTTTTTCATAGGAAGTATCCTGAAATCTTCATCTTTCTCACAGCAAATTTCTGTGGCGTTTTTTAACCAATCGCCATTATAACAAACTTCATCGATTTGTTAGGGCACCAGGCGAGCACATTTTTGCCTATGCTAATGTGCCTATGCGTATACCAATCGTCGACTTTAGGCGATTTTTGCCTCGGTAGCGTCAAGTTAGCCATGAAAATACGGTGTAAAATACGCAGCGACGTTTGGCGGAAGGCCGAACGCGTACCCCCTTAAAACAAAATGGAATGTTATAAAAAATTTAATGGGTCACAAATGTGTGTTTGTGGTTTTCGGTGATCCCGAATCACTAAAAGCAAACACACGCTATTAAGGAATGCTTTGCATGAGCGATTTAACTATCTCAACCTATGAATCGGGTGGACGCTGGCGATTTGACTGGGTCCTGCCGGTGCTGTTCAGGCCACGGCGCGCCTTTGCCCGCATTGTGCAGTTGGATACGGCCGTCTGGCACACGCCCATTCTCGTCCTCATCCTTACCGGACTGGTGCGAACGCTGGTGGAGGGTGGCCTTAAGGCCGCTGCTGCTGCCAGTGGACAAATCGCCTTCCCGACCGGTTGGGAATATTACACGCCAGAGCAGCAGGCGCAGTTCCAGCAAGCCATGACCGCCACCAGCGGTCCTGTCTTCACCTATTTGCTGCCCGCCGTCATGGCCGTTTTAGGCGTGTACCTGGGCTGGCTGCTGCTGGGCTGGCTGCTGCACCTGGGCCTCACGCTGTTGGGTGGCCGCCTGAGCAGCCAGCAGGTGCTCAACGTCACCGCCTGGTCGCTGCTGCCGTTTGCCCTGCGCGACGTGGTGCGCACGGTCGCCATGTGGAACAACGGGCAGGAACTCACCGGCCTGGGCCTGTCTGGCTTTGCGCCTGCTGGCGAAGGCACGCTGATGATCTACATCGCGGCTGTGCTGACCTTTGTAGATATTTACCTGCTGTGGCACTGGCTGCTGCTGGGCACCGGCCTGAACGCTGGCGCTAACCTGAGCAAAGCGAAAACGTGGACGGCCGTTCTGCTTACCGTACTCGTTCTCTTTTTGCTGCGCGGCGTCCCGGCCCTTATCTCGGCCCAATTTAGCGATCTGACGGTGATACGGCCGTTTTTCTAATTACCCAATTAATCAATTACACAATTACGTAATTTGGTAACTGAGCAATTAAGTAATTGACATAAATCAATGACCTTCATCACCATCAACCATCTGCGCAAAACGTACCAGATGGGGCGCGAAAAAGTACACGCCCTGGCCGATGTGAGCCTGCGCATTGAACCAAATACCTTTTGGGCCGTTATGGGTCCCTCTGGGTCTGGCAAAAGCACGCTGCTCTACCTGCTGGGCGGGCTGGATCGCCCCACCAGCGGCGAGATTCGCGTGGGCGATCAGTCGATCGGCGCGCTGGATGAGAACGGGCTGGCAATGTTTCGCCAGCAGACGATAGGCTTCATCTTTCAATCGTTCAACCTTATTCCCAGCCTGAGCGCCCTGGACAATGTCGCCTTCCCCATGCGCTTTGCCCGCGTGCCGCGCCACCAGCGATACGCCCGCGCCTTTGAGCTGCTGCAGCGCGTAGGGCTGGGCGACCGGGTTCACCACAAGCCCACGGAGCTTTCTGGCGGGCAGCAGCAGCGCGTGGCCGTGGCCCGCGCCCTGGTGAACAACCCGCAGCTCATTCTGGCCGACGAGCCGACGGGCAACTTAGACACCGCCAGCGGCGGCAGCATCATGGACCTGCTGGCTGAACTGCATCAAAACGGCCGTACCGTTCTTGTCGTTACCCACGACCCACGGATGTCGGCTTATGCTACCGATACGGTGCACATGCTAGACGGCCGTATCGTTTCCGACGCCGAATATGAAGCGGCGACGAATGTTCACTATGTGGAGGAAACCAAGTGAGGAGTAAGAAGTAAAAAGTAAATAGTAGCAAGGGAACAACCCGCACTTTTTACTTTTCACTTTTCACTGCTAACAAAACAACCTGATGAAACAATCAACGACACAAAAAATAATCCTGCTATTGTTTTTCCTTTTGTTCGTGGGTGGATCGCTGGCCAGCAGCTTGACGCCTGCGCCGGCAGTGGCCCAGGCGGACACGCCAACGCCGACCGCGACCGCGTCGGCTACGGTTCCGTCCCCACCAACGTCCGCGCTGGCGGTAACGGCCGTTCAGCCCAACAGCGTCAGCAACCTGATGGACACCGAGCTGGTGGTCACCGGCAGCGGCTTTGAAGATGGCGCCGTTGTGGTGTTGTCGGGCATGGGTGGCCTAAACACCACCTTTGTCAGCACCAGCCTGCTGCGGGCCAACCTGCCTGCGGGCACGGCACCCGGCGGCTACAGCGTTACCGTCATCAACCCCAACGCTGCTTCGGCCACGCTGCCCAATGCCCTGACGGTAACGGCTCCAGCGGGCCCCACAAACACGCCCGCGCCAACAAACACCCCGGCACCGACTGCTTTCGTACGGCCGTTGCTGGTCGTTAGCAGTTACGGCGCCAGTTCAGCAGAAATCACTCCCGGCAGCAACTTCGACTTCGAGATGACGCTGGCCAACGCCGGGCAAAGTCGGGCCACCAACGTGGTGGCGACGTTTGTCGCTGGCAGCTTCACCGCGCGCAACACGGGCGGCGTGCGCGCTTTGGGCACGCTGGACCCCACCGGCACGGTGCGCTTCTGGCAGCCTCTGGCCGCCAGCCGAGATCTGGCCGGGCAAAGCATCGGTACGCTGGAAGTGAAGGTCGATTACACGGATGTGAACGGCACAACCTACAGCGAAACGTTCGCGCTCACGTTCCCTATCGTGCGGGCGGCCAGCGGCGGCGCGGCCCCTACGGCCACGCCCACAGCCACGGCAACCGCCACGCCCACCAGCGGCCCGATTCTGCGGCCCCAACTGCTGGTAACCGGCTATGAAATTGATCAGGAACAGCTGCAGCCCGGCATGGGCTTTACGCTGCGCCTGACCGTGCAAAACAAGGGCAACGCCGAGGCGCGCCGCGTCACCATGATATTGGGCGGTGGCAGCACCACGGGCGGCACCGTTGACGGAACGCCGGTTCCTGGCGGCGGGTTAGACGGAGCTGGCGGCGACTTTGGCGAATTTGCCCCCGTCGGGGCGTCTAACGTGCAAACATTGGGCGACCTGGCCCAGGAAGATTCGCTGGAAACCAGCATGGCGCTCATCGTCAACGCCGCCACAGAACCAGGCGCCTACCCCGTAAAGGTGTCGTTTGTATACACCGATGCGCGCAACAACAGTTATGAAGACGATCAGGTAATCACGCTGCTGGTTTACAAACGGCCGTCCGTGGAGATGAACTTCTACACGCCGGTATTTGACTTTTTCGTAGGCCAACCAGGGAGCCTGCCTTTGCAATTGGTAAACAGCGGGCGAAGTTCGGCCGTATTCGGCAATTTCAGCGTAGCGGCCGAAGGAGCCACTTTTGAAAACAACAGCTTCTTCGTCGGCACGCTGGACCCCGGCGGCTTTTTCCCGCTGGATGCCGTCATTTATCCGGAGGTTCCCGGGCCGCTGGATCTGGTGCTCAGCGTCAACTACACCGATGATTTCAACCAGCCGCAGGTATTGACCCAAACGCTGACCATCAACGTGATTGAAGCGCCCATCTTTGAGGAACCCATCGAAGGCTTCCCCGAAGAACCGCTGCCAGAGGCCGAGCCAGAACCAGAAACGTTTGGCCAAAAGCTGTGGCGCTTTGTTCTGGGCCTGCTGGGCCTCAGCAGCGGCATCCCGCAGCCCACCCAGCCCAACTTTGGTGCCCCTGGTGAATTCCCGATAGATGGTCCAGTAAACGGACCCATCGATGCCCCAATAGAAGGGCCGGTCGGACCGTAAAGTAAATTTAGCGCAGAGAACGCAAAGAGGCAGAGGGCGCAAAGAGATTTTTTAGATCTTTCCTCCTTTCCTTTTTTGCGACTTTGCGTCAAAGATTTTTTATCTGAAGGTTTATTATGGGTATTCTTGATTTGCTATCACTCGTTTGGGAAGTTTATATTTATTGTGTGGGCCTCTGGGCAGTCTCTATTCCTCAATGCACCATGGTTTGGCAGTATTTATCTCTAATATACCTACAAACTATTTTTCTTAAACTTTAATATTGCATAAGAGTGTCCAAATTGTAGAAAATGTAGTTTGTATCAGATGATACA